>NZ_JAOCDJ010000022.1:0-39125 GCF_029840885.1 Empedobacter sp. GD03861 | reverse complement strand
TTACTCATACTTTGCGGATTTGGCCACGGTACAAACTGATCTTTCACTGTACTTTTATGAAATTCAATATTCTGAGCGGTTTTACGATCTGCATAATTATTAATCGGACCGCGTCCGTAATAGTTGTAATTGCTCAAATTTTCTGGTAATTTCAATTCATAACCTAAACGCGCTAAAGCAAGCGATTCGTCATTTGAAGTAATACTTGACGATAATTCGATTGAACCATCTGGATAAATCGTCCAAACTTGATTTGAAGTAAATTTGAAATCATTTTCCCCAAATACTTGGTCTTTGTGTTCTTCGATCTTATATGTTCCAGAAGTACCTCCTAAAAGTGATGCGCTATTTGGCGCTTGTGATTCTACAACATACGATAATACAATTGCGCCATCTTTTCTTGTGTAAGAAGTTGATGATAAAACTTTGTGTTTTAAATTATGTAAACCTTTTTGAAACCATTGCTGATACGCCCAGTTGTCATTATCCATTGGTGCACGATAAGCATCTAATTTTGGACCGTCACCATCTTTAATAATCGTTTGGTTATTATAATTTAAACTATAAATAGTTCCAGTTTGATTATCAAATTTTACAGCGAAACCATTTCCACTAATTGTTTTTAGTTTTTCTGAATCTGTTATGGTAATTTGATTTGTTTTTTGAACTTCTTGAATTGTCGGAATTTGTTCTGCAGCTTTCACAAAAATTTGTTCTTCCATTTGAACATAATCTTTCTTCGCCCACAATTGATCATGATTTTGCTTGAATTGAATTTTTACAAAATACTCTGATGTAGGTTTTAATTTTGATTGATTAATTGGTAAACGAACGATTTGTTTTTCGCGAGGACTAATGATTTTTTTAGGCTCAATAAAAGCTGTACTTCTTTCAATTTCGATTCCATCTTCGTATAAAGCCCATTCTGGCGTGTAATCTTCTAACGAAATGAAATAATTTTTATTAAAAATTTCGATTTCACCATTCAAGATATTTGCAGGTTTTACACCAACATTTTGATAGACTTTTTTAACTTCCCAGTAAGAAGGTTTTTCCTTTAAATCAGCGAAAACTAATCCATTGTTTACAAACGTTCCGTCATTTGGTTTATCCCCGAAATTACCTCCGTAAGCGAAGAATTTTTCGCCTGTCTTTTTATCATAATAATACATTGCTTGGTCAACCCAATCCCAAATAGCACCTCCCATAAAGAAGTTGGTAGATTCCATTGCTTCCCAATAATCTATCAGATTTCCAGCTGCATTTCCCATTCCATGCGCATATTCAGAAATATGGAAAGGATATTTTAACTTATAATTTCCTTGTACAGCACCACGAACCCAATTGATAGAAGGGTATTGATTAGATCCCATATCAACAATTGCATTATTTCGCTCGTATTGAACAGGACGAGAAGTATCAATTTTTTTGATTGCATTGTAGGCTTCAACAAAATTATTTCCAGGACCAGCCTCATTTCCTAAAGACCAAATAACGATAGAAGGATGATTGATTGTTGCATGAACCATCTCTACATTACGTGCCACGTGCGCATCTCTCCACTCTTTTGGATGAGAGATTGAAGCTTCACCGTAGTAATATTGGTGACTTTCTACATTGGCCTCGTCCTCTAAATAAATCCCATATTTGTCGCATAAATAATACCAATAAGGATCATCTGGATAATGTGAGTTACGAACATGGTTAATATTTGCACGTTTCATCAACTTAATTTCTTCTTCCATCTGTTGACGTGTCACAACTTTTCCTTTTTCAGGATTTGTTTCGTGGCGGTTAACACCTTTCAGTTTTACTGTTTTTCCATTTACATAGAAATAACGTCCAGCCAAACCAAACTCATCATCTTCAGCTTTTGTATCTTTAATTTCAACCTTTCTAAATCCTACATTCGTCGAAACTGTTTCGATTGTTTTGTTCTTTACATCTTTTAATTCTCCAACTAACGTATAACGATAAGGACGCTCTGCTGACCAAAGATTTGCATTCTTTAGTTTTAGTTTTAGTTTGTAAATAGATGAAGAATTAGGATTGATTGTAACTGCATCAGAATTGATAATATATTCAGTTGTTGCAATTTTTTCAGTTTCGTCGCTGTATAATTTATTTTGATAAAGTGTATAAGCAATTTTATAACCTTTTGCGACTTTATTTGATAAATTTCTAATATCAGCCGAAATATTTAGTTCACCATCTTTATAGTTATTCGTTACATCAGGAATTACAACCAAATCTCTAACTTGGATTTTCGGTTTTGATGTTAATGAAACTGTACGAAAAATTCCTGGCAATCTAAACATATCTTGTGCTTCTAAGAATGAAGCGTCAGAATTCCTATAGACTTCAACTGCTACAGAATTTTCACCTTTTTTATTTAGATAAGGTGTAATGTTAAATGAAGCTAAATTTCTAGAATTTTTAGAAAAACCAACATATTTTCCATTAATCCATAAGTAGAAAAATGAATCTACTCCATCAAAATTCATGTAAATATCACGTCCATCCCAATTTTTAGGAACATCGAATGTACGTTTATACGAACCAACTTCATTTCTATAAATATATGTTGTCCAATCTTTGTTAGGCTCTCTCATTACACCGCCTTTCCAATCATCAACTTTTACAGCATGCTGAAAAATAACTTTTTGATTGACATAAATTGGAACACCATATTTTAAATCTCCATTTTTCTGAATTCCAAAAATATTCCAACTCATCGGGACAGGAACATCAGCCCAAGAAGAGGTATCAAAATTGTTTTCGTAAAAATTTTTCGGTCTTTCGTTTGGGTTTTTTACCCAATTAAATTTCCAAGTACCATTCAAATTCATCCAATATGGACTATTTTCTGGTAAAAGTTTTACAGCTTGATTTTGATTCTCAAAAGAGAAAAAATAGCTTTTAGGTAATTCTTTGTTGAAGGATAAATTCATTGGCGATTCCCATTCGTTACCGTCTGGAGAATCTTTCATTCCGTAATTGAAGCCCCCTAAATTATGAGTAAAAGGATTTTCAATTGGCGGATTTATTTGTGCAAAAGTTGTCTGAACAACAAGTGCAGAAACAATAACTTTACTGTATTTTGTTATAAGATTCATTTTTCAATAAGCATTTTTAATCACGTGTTAAACAAATATAGTCTAGATTATTAAATGATTATGCTTATTTGAAGAAGTAAAAATAAGGTGATAAAATTGTAAATAATTGTTTTTTAATCTTATGAATGATTAATGATTTTTTTTCTGAAATAAATAGAATTATAGAAAAATTTTAATTTGATTAAAAGAATTGTTTAAAAAGTATTATTGTAAAAAAAGACCACTTGCAAAAGTGGTCTTTAGATTAAGTTTTCAGCTTAAATTATATATTTTTTGAATTTGCACAGCTGTAATTAACTGGACCATCGTTTGGAATATCTTTTAAAATATCTAATAAATAATCCCAGAATTTTTGTACAGAAGCAATTTCTACTTTTTCGTCAGGAGAGTGAGCACCAGAGATGTTTGGACCAAAAGAAATCATATCCAAACCTGGATAATTTGTTCCAATTATTCCACATTCTAAACCTGCGTGGCAAGCCACAACTTTTGGTTCTTCTCCAAATTTTGAAACATAAATTCCTTTCATCAATTCTAAAATTTCAGAATGAGTATTTGCTTTCCAACCTGGGTAAGAACCAGAGAATTTAACCTCAAAACCACCTAATTCGAAACCAGCTTTTAATGTTTGTGCTAATGCTTCTTTACCTGATTCTATAGAAGAACGCGTTAAACATAAAACACGAGCGTTTCCGTCAATAACTTCTACGCGAGCCACATTGTTAGATGTTTCTACTAAACCTTCAACATCTGGACTCATTCTGTAAACACCATTGAAAGCTGCCATAATTGTTTGAACAAAAACTTTAGAATCTTGTGCTGACATTGCAGAAGTCGCATTAGTAGATTCTAATGTAATTACCATTTTAGGCTCTTTTGTTTCGTATTCTTCAATGATTTCTGTACGTAAAGTTTCGTAAGACGCTTTGAAAGCGTCAACTTTATCTGTAGGAATCACAATTTTAGCCCAAGACTCGCGAGGAATAGCGTTACGTAAACTTCCACCTTCCATATGAGCGATTTGTAAACCAAATTCAGTTGCAGCATTTAATAAACGAGCAATTAATTTGTTCGAATTTCCTAAACCTTCGTGAATTTGCATTCCAGAGTGTCCACCGTTCAAACCTTTTAATGTTAAGGTAAAAGCAGTTCCGTTAGTAGCTTCTGTAGTGTAAGCTTTTGTCGCCGTTACATCAACACCACCAGCGCAACCAATGTCTAATTCATCATCTTCTTCGGTATCTAAGTTCAACAAGATTTTCCCAGATAAGAATCCAGCTTTCAAACCTAAAGCACCAGTCATTCCAGTTTCTTCGTCAATTGTAAAAAATGCTTCAATAGCTGGATGAGGAATATCTTTCGATTCTAAAATAGACATAATTGTCGCAACTCCAATTCCGTTATCTGCACCTAAAGTTGTTCCATTTGCTGTAACAAATTTATCATCTTCAATGTACATTTCAATTCCTTGTGTTTCAAAATCGAATGTTACATCGTTATTTTTTTGACAAACCATATCCAAGTGCGATTGCATGATCACTTTTTTACGGTCTTCCATTCCTGGATAAGCAGCTTTTTTGATTAAAACATTTCCTACTTCGTCCGTTTCGACAGGTAAACCTAAATCTTCACCAAATTTGATGATGAACTGACGTACTTTTTCTTCTTTCTTAGAAGGTCTTGGAACTGAATTCAATGCTGAGAAGTTTTTCCAGATTGCTTTTGGTTCCAAATTAAGAATATCGTTATTCATTGTTTGTTTTTTATTGTTCCTCAAAGTTACGGAATTGCGACAATATAGTTTTATTAAAGAAGTTTTAAATTTTAAATAAAGCCAAAAAATCCCTTCAATTGAAGGGATTTTTTGGCTTTATATTCTCAATAACTATCTTGTCGAAGGCATTGGAGATTCTTTGTCTACAACTGGTCTATTTTCGGCGTTTGCTAAAATCCAAATTGTATTGAAAGCCAATTTTGTACGACGCGTCAATAAATCATATTCAATTTTATCTGGCGTATCGCCTGGTTTGTGGTAATCATCGTGCACTCCGTTAAAAAAGAAAACAGATGGAATGTTATGTTTTGCAAAGTTGTAGTGATCCGAACGATAATAAAAACGATTTGGATCATCTGGCGTATTGTAACGCATATCTAAATCAATTCCTAAACCATTGTTTGCAGCTAAAACAGCTTTGTGTAAGTCAGAAGACAACATTTCAGATCCAATAACATACACAAAATCTCTTGTTTTTTCGTTGTGCTCATAATCTACGCGCCCAATCATATCAATATTAACATTCGCAACCGTGTTTGCAAGAGGAAAAATTGGATGCTCCGAATAATATTTAGAACCTAATAAACCTTTTTCTTCACCAGAAACATGTAACAATAAAACCGAACGTTTTGGACGGATTCCTTTTTTCTCAGCTTCGCGGAAAATACGACCAATTTCCATCACAGCAACAGTTCCAGAACCGTCATCATCAGCGCCAGCATATAATTTTCCGTCTTTTATTCCTTCGTGATCATAATGAGCAGAAATCACCACAATTTCTTCTGGTTTTTCTGATCCTTTGATGAATCCCATTACATTTCTCATTTGACCTTTTACACGGCTAAAAGTACCTGCAGGAATAATTTGGAAATAATTATTATTTGGTCCATTAATTCCTAACTCTTTGTAATAATTAGAAATATAATTCCCCGCTTTTATTTCGCCTTCACTTCCAGCATTTCTACCTTCCATATCAGGCGCAGCAATGATGTAAAGCTGTTTTTTCAATTCAGCTTCAGAAATTTTATCTGTATATTTTACAAGACTCTTTTGATATTTCTCCTGAGAAATTGGTTTTGTAGAATCACAACTTACTAAAGTAGCAGCTAAAGCAATTGCAAATAAAAATTGTTTCATGTTAATTTTTTGAATTAAATTTAAAATTAATCTAACCAAGTAAAATAAAAAAGAAAATTTGAATAAAAAACCAATATTTATACGGATTCTATCCGTTTTTGGGATTGTCTTTTTTATATTTGCCCGTTTTTTAAATAAATTATGTCACAATTATTCAGAAAAAAATCTGTCGAATCCATTTTAGCAGAGTCTGCAAAGAACACTTCTACAATGAAAAGAACGTTAGGTGTTCGAGATTTAACAGGTTTTGGAATCGCCGCAATTGTTGGAGCTGGTATTTTTAGTACCATTGGTCGAGCAAGTTTTGAAGGTGGTCCAGCAGTTATCTTCCTATTTATATTTACAGCAATTGCCTGTGGTTTTACAGCTTTTGCTTATGCAGAATTTGCTTCGTTAGTGCCTGTTTCGGGTAGTGCGTATACCTATAGCTATGTTGCATTTGGAGAATTATTTGCTTGGGTAATTGGTTGGGCATTGATTATGGAATATGCGATAGGGAATATTGTGCTCGCGATTTCGTGGAGTGATTATTTTACCACCTTGCTCTCCGGAATGGGATTACATCTGCCAGAATGGATGACAATGGATTATTTTACGGCGAGAGAAGGTTTTGAGTTTGTTTCGAATGAGTTAGCGAAAGGTAAAACATTAGAAGGAATTGCGAATTCGCCTTATGCACAAGAAATCCCAAAATATTTAGCTTTTAAAGATGCACCATATTTAGGATTTAATTTAGTGGTGGATATTCCTGCATTAATCATTACTTTTTTGATTACAGCTTTGGTTTATCGCGGAATTAATGAATCGAGAAAAGCAAGTAACGCAATGGTTGTGTTAAAATTAGCTGTGGTACTTTTAGTAATTGTGGTTGGTGCTTTTTATGTGAATCCTGATAACTGGAATCCTTTTGCTCCGAATGGAGTAGGTGGAGTTTTGGCTGGAGTTTCATCTGTTTTTTACGCTTATATTGGGTTTGATGCGATTAGTACAACTGCGGAAGAATGTAAAGATCCGAAGCGAGATTTGCCTCGTGGAATTTTTGCGTCTATTATTATTTGTACTGTTTTATATGTGCTGATTGCGTTGGTAATTACAGGAATGGTTCATTATTCTGAATTGAATGTTGGAGATCCTTTGGCCTATGTTTTTGATAAAATTCAAGATTTAAAATGGTTGGCAGGAATTATTGCTTTTTCGGCTGTAGTAGCGATGGCGAGTGTATTTATTGTTTTTCAAATTGGACAACCTCGTATTTGGATGACAATGTCTCGTGATGGTTTATTGCCTAAGAAATTTTCTACTATTCACCCAAAATTTAAAACGCCTTCTTTTGCAACTATTTTTACTGGATTTGTAGTAGGTATTCCTATTTTATTTACAGATTTAGAATTGGTTGTTGACGCTTGTTCTATCGGAACTTTGTTTGCTTTTGTGTTAGTTTGTGTGGCTGTACTTCGTATGGATGCCGATCCTAATGCGAAAAGAGGAAATTTTAAAACGCCTTTTATCAATGCAAAATACATTATGCCAATTGTAACTGCGGTGATTGTATTTTTATGCGCAACAACGTTTAAAGATGATTCGATTGATTTCTTTACGAATAAACCGCAACCTATGCCAGTTGAACATTTTGTAAGTTCGTTAACGCCAAAAGAACTAAAAGATTCTTATGCAACAATTAATGAATTAACAGGATCTGAAATTGAATTTTTGGATGATTATTTGGCTCAACTATCACCAGAACAATACAAATCTACTTTGAGCAAATTGCCAGTTTATGAAGATAAGAAAATGGAAAAAGGTTGGGATGTTTTCAAACACAAAATTCCAATGATTCTATTCTTAATGATTTATGTTTTTATGGTAGTTAGAACATTTTTCAAAAGAACATCTATTATTCCGTTAGCAGGAATGTTGTGTTGTTTTTATATGATGGCACAATTAGGATTGAAAAACTGGATGATTTTCTTGATTTGGATCGCAATTGGTTTGACAATTTATTTCACTTATGGTTATAAACATAGTAAGTTGAGAAATATTTAAACTTAGAATAAATAATAAAATTATCCGATTGTAAGTAATTATAATCGGATTTTATTTTTAGGATAATTTATATTTGAAAAAAATTATTCTTATGAAAAAAATACTGCTTAGTTTATTTATTGTTTGTTCAATATATTCTTTTGGACAAGATGTAGATATAAAAAAAGGAAAAATCTCAATTAATAAAAAAGAGGTTGCAACAATTGACGGAAAAAAGAAAGTTTATACAATAGCAAATATTGATAATGTTCCAGTAGCAACAATCAAATGGAATTTTGAATTTATGCCTGATGGATCAAAATCTTATTGGTTTACTATAACAGATTTGTCAACAAATGATGTAAATGATGTGGTAACTGAAGGAGTTGGGAATTCTATTAGCCCAGAAAAAATTATTGTTGAAACTTTCTCAAAAGGTGAATATAAAATCTTTAATGAAAACGGAATAGATAAAGATCTATTAAAAACATTAGTCGCTACAAATAAGCGAAATAGAGCAGAAGAGGTTTCAAATGAAAAAGAAAAAATTGAAATAAATTTAAGTGAAGTAAAATCTCTTTTTGATAATAGTAAATTATCAATAGATTCTTCGGGTTCAGTATTAAAAGAAAGTAAAAAAGTTGGGAAAATTACATTTACAACATTTATAAATGAGAAGTCTTATGAATTGTTGAATTCTGAAGGAATTGAAATAGGAAAATGGAAGAACGGAATCTTTACTTTGAATAATGGTTCTACTTATAAGGTTGAGGAAACAAATAATCCCTTAAATAGTCCAATGGTCAATGGAAAAGATAAAAACTCTAAGTTTTTTGTGAATTTAGTTGGTTTTGCCTTAAAAGAAGGTTATTCATTTTAAAATTATATGAAAAGCGATTCAATTTTGAATCGCTTTTTTCTTAAAATTATTTCATCAAATAAGTTATATAACTTCTTTATTTCACCTCAAAACTCTACCTTTGTCTTATAAATTTGACGACAAATGTTTAGAACTCATACTTGTGGTGAATTAACACAAGCCAACATTAATGAAAAAGTAACGTTAAGCGGTTGGGTATCAACGCTACGTGACAAAGGTTTTATGATGTGGATCGATTTACGTGATCGCTACGGAATCACACAAATCATCTTAGATGAAGAACGTTCTTCGAGAGAATTATTTGAAACTGCTCGTCATTTAGGACGTGAGTTCGTAATTCAAGTTACAGGAACTGTAATCGAAAGAGCTTCAAAAAATCCAAACATTCCAACAGGAGATATCGAAATCTTAGCAGAGAACATTACAATTTTGAACGCATCTGCATTGCCTCCATTTACAATCGAAGATAATACAGATGGTGGAGAAGATATCCGTATGAAATATCGTTATTTAGATATTCGTCGTAATCCAGTAAAAGAAAAATTAATCTTCCGCTCTAAAGTTGCGCAGGAAGTTCGTAAATATTTAGATGCACAAGAATTTGTAGAAGTTGAAACTCCAGTTTTAATCAAATCTACACCAGAAGGTGCACGTGATTTTGTGGTTCCTTCTCGTATGAATCCAGGTGAATTTTATGCATTACCACAATCACCACAAACATTCAAACAATTATTAATGGTAGGGGGTCTAGACCGCTATTTTCAAATTGTAAAATGTTTCCGTGACGAAGATTTACGTGCAGACCGTCAACCAGAGTTTACACAAATTGACTGTGAAATGTCATTTGTTGAACAAGAAGATATCATGAATGTTTTCGAAGGTTTAGCAAAACATTTATTACATACTTTCAAAGGATTAGAATTTGAACAATTCCCACGTATGACATTTGCAGAAGCAATGCGTCGTTATGGAAATGATAAACCAGATATTCGTTTTGGAATGGAATTCGGTGAAATCACAGACTTAGCTAAAGGAAAAGATTTCAAAATCTTTGATGAACAAGAATTAATTGTTGGTATTGCTGCGGAAGGTTGTAATGCTTACACACGTAAAGATATTGATAAATTAATCGAATGGGTTCAACGTCCACAAATTGGGGCAACTGGTCTTGTTTGGGCACGTTACAACGAAGATGGAACATTTAAATCTTCTGTAGATAAATTTTATTCGCAAGAAGATTTAGCAGCTTGGGCAGAGCGTATGAACGCAAAACCAGGAGATTTAATGTTGGTGATGTCTGGTAATACAAACAAAGTTCGTGCGCAATTATCGGCTTTACGTATGGAAATCGCAGAGCGTTTAGGATTACGTAATCCAGAAGTTTTTGCTCCATTATGGGTTGTAGATTTTCCTTTATTAGAATGGGACGAAGAATCTGAAAGATATCACGCGATGCACCATCCATTTACTTCTCCAAAACCAGAGGATATGGAATTAATTGCGACTAATCCAGGTGAAGTTCGTGCAAATGCTTACGATTTAGTTTTAAATGGTAATGAAATCGGTGGAGGTTCTATTCGTATTTTCGATAAAGAAGTTCAAGCCAGAATGTTCGAATTATTAGGATTTACTCCAGAACAAGCAGAAGCGCAATTTGGTTTCTTAATGAACGCTTTCAAATATGGAGCGCCACCTCACGGAGGTTTAGCATTCGGTTTTGACCGTTTTGTATCGATTTTAGATGGTTCTGAAACAATTCGTGATTACATCGCGTTCCCTAAAAATAATTCAGGTCGTGATGTCATGATTGATGCACCTTCTCCAATTGATCAAACACAAATGGAAGAACTGAATATTGCGTCAACATTTGTTGTGAAATAAAAAGAAAAAATTTTCTATAAATATTAAAGACTACTTAAATAAGTAGTCTTTTTTTATTGATTAATTTTAAATTACATCACAATTTCTAAATGTAGAAGCAAAACCTTTGCTGTATCTTTGCAATCGTAAATAGAGAATAAATTGGAATTAAAAGAGCATTTAAGGCGTAATATCAAATTAGCATTTCCTGTAATGATAACTCAAATGGGGCAAATTTCTGTCAACATTATTGATAACATTATGGTTGGTGGTTTAGGAGGAATATATGATAATATAGAAGATGAGGTTTTGGGTAAAACAGCTCTAGCAGCAGCTTCTTTAGGAAATTCATTGTTTTTTGCAGTTTTAGTATTTGCTTTTGGATTTAGTTTTGCGTTGTCACCATTGATTGCGGCAGAAGATTCGAAAGGCGATAAAAAAATGGCTGCAAATTATTTTTCGCACAGTTTGGTCTTAAATATTACGTTATCAATCGGTTTATTCTTATTGATTACATTCCTAAAACCGCTGATGTTCTACATGGGACAACCCACTGATGTAGTAGAAAAATGTATTCCATATCTTACGATTATGACATTTTCGATGATTCCATTGATGATTTTTCAAACGTTTCGTCAATTATCAGAAGGTTTATCTTTAACGATTCCTGTTACAATTGCAACTGTTTTGAGTAACGTGATTAATATTACGTTAAACTATGGTTGGATTTATGGAAACTGGGGATTCCCACGTTTAGAAGTTGCTGGTGCAGCTTGGGGAACATTCGTTGCCCGTTCAGTAATGATGATTTTCTTGATTATAGTTTTATTTAATTTCAAGAAAACGAAATCTGTTTTACAAGAAGTTCAATTTAAGGCAAGTAATTTTCAGAAAGCTATTTTCAGAAAAATTGCTGGAATTGGAATTCCAACCGCGTTAACTTCTTTCTTCGAAATGAGTGCATTCTCTTTGGCAGCCTTTGTTTGCGGTTATACATTTACAAATTCTATTGCAGATCAAGAATTAGCTAAAGTAAATTTAGCAGCGCATCAAATTGCGATAAATTTAGCTTCCACAACTTTTATGATGTGTACAGGAATTGGAGTTGCAGCAACGGTTCGTATCGGAAATCAATTAGGTTTAAAAGATTACAAAACCTTACGAGAAGCAGGTTGGTCTTGTATTTTAATGGTTTTATCATTTATGATTTTGTGTGGAATTTTGTTTATTATTTTCCGTTATCAGTTACCAACAATTTATTTAGACAATCCAGACGTTATCAATTTAGCTGCATCATTATTAATTATTGCCTCGCTTTTCCAAATGTCAGATGGCGTTCAATTGGTATTATTAGGTGCTTTGAGAGGAATGACCGATGTTAAAATTCCTTCTATTCTAACGTTTATATCATATTGGTTAATCGCAATTCCGATTGGTGTAGTATTAGCAATTGTTTTCGAAATGCGTGCGTTTGGAATGTGGATTGGTTTAGGAACTGGATTAACAGCTTCGGCAGTGTTTTTGATGATTCGTTACAATCGTCAAACGAAGAAAATGATTAGGGAAAATCCTAATACAGAAATAATTTTAGAAGATAAATTAAAAAACATATAAAATGGAATTACCAAAATTTTTATTGGCTGATAACTCTACAATGCCAGACAAAATCTTTATTTTACATACAGATTATCCTCGTTTTTTATTAGACGTAGAAACTGACGATATCGAGTGGTTTGAAGATATTTCTGAAGAAGAAGATAACGAAGAATTTAATACTGAAATTGCTAATTTAATCGAAGACGCTTTAGATTTTTATGATCAAGAAATGTCTTTGTTAGATGACGAAGAATAAGTCTTAAATTAATAAAATTTCCATGTTTTTATTGGTGTAAGATTTACACTAAAATAATTTTATATGCTTGCATTATAATTTTTTTATTAGTATTTTGCAACTAAGAAAATTATTCAAAACCATGGAAATAAAAAGATTATTTGATTTTCCACAAAATCAATTAGAAAATAATCCTCGAGAAGATGCATTGGTGTCTAAGGTGAACGGAACTTGGGTGAAAACATCTACGCAAGAATACGTTGCCAAAGCAAATGCATTTAGTCGAGGATTATTACAATTAGGAATCAAGCCACAAGATAAAATTGCAATAGTCACTTCAACTAATCGTACCGAATGGAACATCTGTGATATCGGTATTCAGCAAGTTGGAGCGATTTCCGTTCCATTATATCCAACACTTTCCGAAGACGATTTTGATTATATCTTAAACAATGCTGAATGTAAATTTATCATTGTTTCTGATAAAGGTTTATATGATACGGTTGCAGCCGTAAAAGATAAAGTGTCAACATTGGTTGGTATTTATAGTTTTGATGAAATTGCTGGAGTTCCAAATTATAAAGAAATTTTAGATTTGGGTGAAGATAATTCAACACAACATGAAGTAGATAGTATCAAAGAGATGATAAAACCTTCTGATATGGCAACTTTGATTTATACTTCTGGAACAACAGGTCGTCCGAAAGGTGTTGTATTAACGCACGAAAATATCGTTTCTGATGTTTTAATGTCTGTTGATCGTATTCCAGATTTTCCAAATCATGCGATTGCGTTAAGTTTTCTTCCGATTAATCATGTTTTCGAACGTATGTTGATTTATTTGTATCAACATTTGAGTATTGGAATTTGGTATGCAGAAAGCATCGATAAATTAGGAGATAATATGAAAGAGGTCAAACCACATGTAATGACGGTTGTGCCTCGATTAGTTGAAAAGGTTTACGATAAAATTTACAATACAGGTGCTTCTGCAGGAGGTCTTAAAACGAAAATTTTTATGTGGGCTTTAAGCCTTGTTGAAGATTACGATCCTTATAATCCAAAAGGTGGATTATTTGGGTTGAAACATTCTATCGCGAAAAGTTTGGTTTTCAGTAAATGGAAAGAAGGAGTTGGAGGAAATTTAGTATGTATGGTGTCGGGATCTGCACCTTTAGCAGCACGTTTGAATCATATTTTCTGGGGTGCTGGAATTCCAATTTTAGAAGGTTATGGTTTGACAGAAACTTCTCCTGTAATTTCGGTGAATTGTATGAAGAAAGACGGTTTCGGAATCGGAACTGTTGGTGCTCCATTAAAAGGAATCGAGGTTAAAATTGCAGAAGATGGAGAGATTTTAGTCAAAGGTCCTAACGTTACACAAGGTTATTATAAAGATCCTGAAAAAACTGCTGAAGCATTCACGCCAGATGGTTATTTTAAAACGGGTGATATTGGAGTTCTTGAAAGAGGTTTACTTAAAATTACTGATCGTAAAAAAGAGATGTTCAAAACTTCTGGAGGAAAATATATTGCACCTCAAATTATTGAAAATAAGTTTAAACAATCTCGTTTTATCGAGCAAGTAATGGTTGTTGGAGAAGGAGAGAAGATGCCTTGTGCGATTATTCAACCTAATTTTCAAGTGTTGAAAGATTATTTACGTATCAAAGGAATTGCTGAACCTGCAACGAAGGCAGATTTAATTAAAGAGCCTGCAATTTTAGATATTATAGGTCGTGAAATTGAAAAAATGAATAAAGGTTTAGGACATTGGGAACAAATCAAAAAGTTTGAATTAACTCCTGATGAATGGACAATTGATGATGGATTATTAACGCCAACATTAAAATTGAAACGTAAAAATGTCTTGGCTAAATATCAAGATTTATACAATAAATTATACGATAAGAAATAATAAAAAATCCCTTCAAAAATTTTTGAAGGGATTTTTTAATTTTATAATAATTAAGTTTTAATCTCGTCGTCCGCCCATTGCCATCATTACAAAATAAAGTAATTGCGCTAATGAACCAATCGCCGCTACTACATAAGTTCTTGCAGCCCATTTTAATGAATCTTTTGCGCCTTCATATTCGTTTGGCATTACCATATTGTTTCCTTTTAACCAAGCTAACGCACGGTTGGAAGCGTCATATTCTACAGGTAAAGTAACAAATGCGAAAACTGTTGTTACCGCAAATAAGAAAATACCAATCCACAATAAAGTTGCATTTTTAGATGAAGCCATTACGATTAATCCTAACATCAAAATCCATTGATTTAAGCGAGATGCAACGTTTACCATTGGAACCATTTTCGAGCGTAATTGCAACATATTATATCCAACCGCATGTTGTACTGCGTGACCACACTCGTGCGCTGCAACTGCCGCCGCCGCTGCATTTCGTTCGTGGTAAACAACTTCCGATAAGTTTACCGTTTTATCAGCAGGATTGTAATGATCCGTCAATTGTCCAGGAGTAGATATAACACGAACATCGTGAATGTTATTATCAGAAAGCATTTTTTCGGCAATCTCTTTTCCTGACATTCCGTTTGCTAAATGTACTTTCGAATAATACTTAAATTTACTTTGCAGTCGGTTACTAACAAACCAACTAATCAGCATAAATAACCCAATAATAATGTAATAACCTGTCATCTATTTTCTATTTTATTTTTTAATCAATTTTAATATTTATTCAAAATTCAAAAAGTATTCCAATAAGTGAATAGAGACAAAAATAGCAGAAAAGTTGGTTTTTTGGCAGAGTTCTGTATTAAATCATATAAAAAATAAACAAAAACTGACATTTTGCTCAAAAATTTTTGAATTGAAATTACAAAACTCATTACCTTTGTAAGCTATGAGTATTCGCATAATAGAAGTACAATCAAAACACGATTTGGAAGCATTTATTAAGTTTCCGATGAATTTGTATAAGGATAATCAATATTACGTTCCACCCTTTATTAATGAGGAGAAGGAAACATTAGATGTTTCTAAAAATCCCGTTTTTAAAGATGCTGAAGCGCGTTATTTTCTTGCTGAAAAAGAAGGTAAGATTGTGGGACGTGTTGCGGCAATTATCAATTGGCAAGAAGTCAATAATCAACAAAAACGTAAAATGCGTTTCGGCTGGTTTGATATGATTGATGATATCGAAGTCACGAAAGTACTTTTGGCAAAAGTCACGGAAATAGGTAAAGAAAATCAATTAGAATATATAGAGGGACCAGTTGGTTTTTCGAATTTGGAAAAGGCAGGTTTGCTAACTTTCGGATATGATAAATTGGCTACAATGGTTGGTTTATATAATTTTCCGTACTATGCGCAACACTTAGAATCATTAGGTTTTGAAACGGCTAATGAGTGGGTGGAATATGAATTGGCTGCACCAACAGAATTGCCAGAAAAGGTTATCAAATTTAATAAAATTATTCGAGAACGTTACAAATTACGAGAATTGAAGTTTACAAAAACTTCTGAAATTATTCCGTATGTCGACGAAATGTTCGATTTGTTAGATAAAACTTACAGCGAATTGGATACTTATGTGCCAATTGCGGATTACCAAATAGAATATTACAAAAAGAAATATATTCCGTTTATCAATCCAGATTTTGTGAACTGTATTGTTGATGAAGACGGAAAAATGGTTTCGTTTGCAATTACGATGCCTTCTTACTCGAAAGCGATGCAAAAAGCGAAAGGTAAAATTTTTCCTTTTGGTTGGTGGCATTTGATGAAAGCAAGTAAAAATAATGATTCTGCTCAATTTTATTTGATTGGAATTGATCCGAAATTTCAAGGAAAGGGAGTTACAGCATTGATTTTTAATGCAATGTTTGATACGTTTAGAAACAACGGGATCAAATTTTTGGAAACAAACCCTGAATTAGCGGACAACGAAAGTATTCAAGTTTTATGGAAAGCTTATGATCCTGTAAATCACAAACGTCGCAAAACTTTCAAGAAATCAATTTAGTATAAATAATAATGTTGTATATTTTGGATTAAAATTCGTCAATTCGAGTGATTTTTAGAAAGATTATTTCTGAAAATTATATCGAGAATTAAGATGAATTATATTTTCTAAAAATTTATAGCATAGAACTTATAAACGTATAACGTAAAAAATATGTTTGATATTCATCAATTAGAGAAAGAATATTCAACTTTCAGACAAGAAGGTTTTGATTCGAAATGGTTAAATTTTGAAGCTTTAAATCAATATTTTTCATTAAAATCAACTCAAAAAGAACAAATTGGAACATCTTTTTTAGGAAACGAGATTTATAAATTAAGTTTCGGCACTGGAGAAAAACGTTTATTAATTTGGTCTCAAATGCACGGAAACGAATCTTCTGGAACGCGTGCAATGTTTGATGTGATTAATTTTTTTGAACAAAAATCTGAATTAGCTCAAACCATTTTATCTCAATTGACGATTGATTTTATTCCGATGCTAAATCCTGATGGTGCAAATGTTAATACACGTAGAAATGCGGTTGGAATTGATATTAACCGTGACTTTTTAGCAAAAGAATCAACAGAAATTCATGTTTTGCTGAATCAAGTGGAGAAAGGAAATTATCAAACGTTATTCAATTTGCATGATCAGCGTACGATTTTCAATGTTGGACAAACAGCAAAACCTGCAACGCTTTCTTTTTTGGCGCCTTCTTACAATGTTGAAGAAGATGTAAACGAAGTTCGAGAAAAAACGATGGGAATTATTCAGGCAATGAATATTGAATTGCAAAAAGTAATTCCTGGTCATGTAGGTCGTTATACATCAGAGTTTTATCCGATGTCTACTGGGGATAATTTTACAAAAATGGATTATCCGTGCGTATTATTTGAAGCGGGACATTTTCCAAATGATTATCAACGTAATACAACAAGAAAATACAATGCATTGGCTATTTTAGCAGGATTGAATGCTTTAGCTACGCAAGATAACTTTCCGTTTGATGAATATTTAGCGATTCCTCAAAATGGACAAAAATATTTGGATGTTGTGATTCATAATGTTCAAATTCTGAATGGAGATAATTCTTCTATTGTTGATTTGGGAATTTATTTTGAAGATGAATACAACGAAGAAAATAATTCGGTAGAGCAAATCGCAAAAATTATTGAAATTGGTGATTTGCGAAAATTTATTGGTCATCTCGAAATTGATGCTGAAAAACAAGTTTATAAAGGAGCATCCAAAAATTATCCTTTATTGAATCAATTGGCGACTTTCGAAATTGGCTCAATTAAAGTTGAAAATGGTCAAATCATTTCATAATTATTTATACATTTAACCTATAAACTAAAAATACAATGAAAAAAATATTGGCAATTGCACTTGTGGCAATGTTGGGATTTTCTACACAATCTTTTGCTCAAAATAAAGTGTTGAATCGTACGATTACAGCTGAAAATGGGAAGAAAATGTTGACAGGAGAATTCACTAGAAAAGCGTTGGAAGAAGATGATTTTAAGGATTGGTACCACCACGAATATGAAACGTACGAAGTTGAAAAAAGTAAATTGAAAGGTTTAAAAGATTTACGCAATTATCGCTTGGAAGTTTTTGTAGGAACTTGGTGTCCAGATTCTCGTCGTGAATTGCCACGTTTGTATAAAATTTTAGATGATATTAAATTTCCTCAAAATCGTTTGAAAGTGATTGGTGTAAACCGTCAAAAGAAAAGCTTCAACGGAGAAGAAATCAATAAAAATGTGACGCACGTTCCGACAATTATCGTATATAATAATAAAAAAGAAGAAGTTGGTAGAATTGTAGAATCTCCAGTTTCTGGCTATTTAGAAGAAGATTTGGCACAGATTGTGAATGGTACGCCATTGACTCCAAATTATGCAAATGAATAATTTAAAGAAAATAATTCTAGTCGTTGTAGCCTTCATTTTTGGTGTGATGATAACGTATTTCATCATGGATAAATTCAAATCTGAAAGTTATACCGAACAATCTCATGTGATTGCGTATCAAATCGAACGAATGAATAAAATGATTGTTGCAGAACAAACCTATTCAGATTTATACAATCACACGTCAAAGAAATCGTTGCCAGGTTTAACTGATATTTTTTCTGCGGATAAAAAGGTGACACTTTTGGTGAAAGCCAAAGCGCAAGCAACGTATGATTTGAAAAAAATGGATATTGAATTGGATTCGGTGAATAAAAAAATTATCATCAAATCTATTCCTCCAGTTGAAATCCAAGTGTATCCAGATGTTAGTTTTTATGACATGGATCAAAGTGTTTTCAATAAATTTAGTAAAGATGATTTGAACGGAATTAAGAAACGTGCTGTGGAGCATGTAGAAAAAACCGTTGATCAAACCAAACTAAAACAAGAAGCACATCAACAATTAATTCAAAATCTTGGCGATTTGTATTTCCTTGCCAAAACCTACGGTTGGAAGATAGAGGATAAAACGAGTTACGCCAACGAATTGAATAAATTATACGATTAATAAATAATTAAAAACCTGTTCCGATAGAATAGGTTTTTTTTCGCTGAATAAAGAAATGAAGTGTTTCTTTCTTTAGAATTAAAATTGAAAATAGTATTTTCGCTTAATATTAAAAATAAAAATGAATTGGCGTAGATTTTTACTTCCATTTTCTGGTTTATATTGGATAGGAACTTCGGTTCGAAATCTGTTTTACAATATAGGAATGATGCGTTCCTCATCATTCAATATTCCAATTATTAATGTTGGAAACCTTTCTGTTGGCGGAACGGGAAAGTCACCTCATATCATGTATTTAATTGATTTGTTGAAAGACGAAAAATTAATTGCAACATTGAGTAGAGGATATGGACGAAAAACAAAGGGTTTTTTGATTGCAAATTATTCTTCAAAAGTGTATGATATAGGAGACGAACCAATGCAGTTTTTTCAACGTTTCAAGAATAGAATATTGATTGCTGTTTGCGAAGACAGAGCTTTTGGTGCACAAAAATTAATTGACCATTATAATGCAGAAGCAATTTTGTTGGATGATGCTTATCAACATCGTGGAATTAAAGCTGGTTTCAATATTTTGTTGACAGATTTTAATAATCCATATTATAAAGATTTTTTATTGCCAGCAGGTGATTTGAGAGAGAGTAGAAGTGGAGTTCGTCGTGCAGATATTATAATTGTAACGAAATGTCCAGACAGAATTTCGGAAGAAAAACACAAAGAAATTTCGAAAAAGATTAACTTAAAATCTCATCAGCAATTATTTTTTTCGAAAATTGTTTATGATAACAAATTGATTGGGAAATTGGATAATGTTGAGAAATCGACTTGGAAAAATCTGAATGTTATTTTAGTTACAGGAATTGCTAAAACAGATGGTTTGGTAAAATTTGCGGAAGAAAACTTTGCAAATGTCTTGCATTTAGAATATCCAGATCATCATAATTTTAGTCAATCAGAAATTGAGTATATTTACAAACGATACGAAGATACGGAAGGTAGAAAGCGTTTTGATAAAATTATCATGACAACGGAGAAAGATTATATGCGTTTGATGGAAGAATCCATGATAAAAGACGATTTATACTACATTCCGATTAGTATCGATATTAACGATAAAGAAAAATTTAATCAAACTATTTTAGAGTATGTTGGACAGAATTAATGAGGCTGTAAAGTACATCAATAATTTATTGCCAGATCAACCAGAATTTGTAATTGTGTTAGGGTCTGGATTAGGAAAATTAGAAGACGAAGTAGAAAATAAAGTTGTTATTAGCTACAAAGATATACCAAACTTTCCTCAAGTAACAGTAGAAGGGCATAAAGGTCATTTAGTATACGGAACTATTTTAGGTAAAAAAGTTTTGATGATGGCTGGTCGTTTTCATTATTACGAAGGATATTCGATGGAAGAAGTAACGTTCCCAATGCGTGTTTTCAATGGATTAGGAATTAAGAAAGTTGTTTTATCGAATGCTTCTGGAGGTGTTAATCCAAATTTCCAAGTTGGAGATATTTTATTGGTAAAAGATCATATTAATATGATGCCAGAACATCCTTTACGCGGAAAAAATATTGACGAATTAGGACCTCGTTTTGTGGATATGTCTAAAGCATATGACAGAGAAATGTTGAATGAAGCGGCAGAATTTGCAAAAGCAAATGATATCCTGGTTCATCAAGGAGTTTATGTAGGATTACAAGGACCAACTTTCGAAACGCCATCTGAATACGGATTGGTTCGTTTTATTGGAGGAGATTGTGTTGGTATGAGTACAGTTCCTGAAGTTATTGTTGCTCGTCACATGGATATGCGCGTTTTCTGTTTATCTATTATTACAGATTTAGGTGGACCAGAAATTTCATTCGATGTTTCGCACGAAGATGTATTAAATGCAGCGAATACAGCAATGCCAAATGTAATTCGCGTGGTAAAAAGCGTAATCGAAAATTGTTAAAAAAATAATTTTTAGTTCATAAAATAAAAGCAGCGTCTGATATATTCTATCGGACGCTGTTTGTTTTTAGTAAAATAAAATTTATTATATTGGATTTTATTTATTGTAATTTTAAATAAAAAATGATTAAAGAAATAATTTTACAATATATTGAGCAACTCAATGAACTTGAATCAACAAATTTTAAAATTGTTATAAATAAAGATTGGGAAAACATTGATGATGATATTGAAATTATATATTGTGGTGATAATCCTGGTAAAACAGAAAAAGCAGAAAATAGATATTTTGTAGGCAAAGCAGGAAGCGAACTTGACTTTTTTATAAAAGTAAATAATAGAAGACTTAATGTTACTAAATCTATTTTTTTTAATAAAACACCTTGTTATTCAATTAAAACAAAAGATATTACCAAAGCTAAGGATTTAAATCAAGTCGTTCATAAAAGTATTGAGTTGACAATAGATTGTTTAGCGAAAATTTTTGAATATAAACAAATTCCAATATTTATTTTTGGTGCTGATGAAAGTAGTTATATTGTAAAATCATTTAAAGATATAATCAATAAATCTGAATATTCAAAACTTAAAGCTAATTTGATGATTTTAAATCACCCAAGTTATAATTCTTTGTTTGCTGCGTTTGGAAAAGTGATAATTTCTAAATTTGAACAAGATCAAGAAATTCATATAAATTATAATGAACTGATAGAAAAGTCAAAGAAAAATTGGTAATAAACCTGATTTCAATTGTTTATTCTAAGTATGTTTTTTTATAAAAAAAATCGGTGAATTCGAAAGAATAATAAGGTCAAATAACAAGACGAATTCACCGACAAGCTTTGAAGCGTTCGATTGATTAGATCTCAACTTCTCGTTCAGAATTTGCGCAATTGCTATGAACGATATAATCGATTAGTTTTCCATTTTCAAAACATAACATCAAATCCTCTTCATAAATTGATGTATGTGTCAATTGATTAAATTGTAATAATTTTCCTTGAGGAATTTTAATAATTCCAGAATACCAGCTCGCAAAAACTTCTTCTCTTCTCGGAAACAAATAATTCAATTCAACTTCATCCAAACCATCCAAATATCCTCTGAAATTAATCAAAAACAATTCGTCATTTCTCAATTCCCATTTCCCATAATATCCTCTCCAGCATGTTGGCGAAGGTGGAGTAAAATAAGGTGGATGATTTAATTCTCTAAAATAATGATGTAATGGTTGTTCGGCTATAATATATTGTTGGTTGTCGATTAATAAAATTTCTCCTATTTGCGCGATCATTTTTTTATGGTTTATTCAAATGTAAAATAGCCATTCGAATAAATGAAAAATCAACAGTGCTAATTTATCAAAATAATAAAAATTGACCGACTAAAATAAAATGGTTAAAAATTATCTTGTCTTTAAATGATAAATTCGTAATTATTATTTATTTAAGAATTATTCTTTCTCCTTGTTGAGGAAAAATATAATTGATATTATATGGATTATCTTTTAACAATTCGTCTTTAATTTTTTGCTCATAATCATCTTTTGGTTTGATATGAGTAACGATGATTGTAAAACCTTTCAACTTACTTTTTCCAACTTCTTTCGCTAATTCACCTAATTCTTCGTTCATCAATTTTGGTGTTAAATGACCAAATAATAATTTTTCAGGTTGAGAATTAGGAAAAGAAACTTCTAACATCATTGTTTTCAGTTTACCTGATTTAATTTTAGGCGCAATTGCTTTCCAAATAGTTGTTAAATTTTTAGTTCCTTCGATACGATCTGCTCCTGTATCACCAAAATATAAGACTGCACTTGAACCATTTTCTACTAATATTGCCGAACTTTTCAAAGGATTTACATGACTCAATTCGTAAATTGTTCCTGTAAAATTAGTTCCTTCTATTGTGAAAGGTGTTCCTATTTCTGCATATTTGTAGTAATATTTATTCAAAATTGGCGATTCGCCTTCATTGGCAAAATTTGCCCAAGCATCATTAGTAAAATATTTATTTTTTAAAACTGAAATTGTTTCAGAAATACCATAAATAGGCTTGTTTGCATCTTCTGGAGAATTAATAATCATGCCTGAAAGATGATCCAAATGTCCATGAGAAATAAAATATCCTTTGATATAATTTTTCAGAACTTTACTATTTTGTTCTTCAAAAGTACCTTTCTCTATTGCTTTATTGATTCCAGAAAGAATTGTCCCTGCATCCAACGCCAAATAGCTATTTGTCGTTTCTTCACCAATCAAATAAGAAGAAAGATTACTCTCGTTGCTACCACCATAAACTCCAAGTGGAACAACCTGAATATTTTGTGCTGAGGCAATCATCGAAATTCCAAATCCAATACTTAATAGATATTTTTTCATAAAAAGAATTTTAACAAAAATACAACCGAAAGTATTATTAAACTAAAATATCCTCATAGTTTGTAAAAACTTTAGTATTTTCACACTTCTATAAAATTAACGCATAAAATTAGTTAGAATGAAATCGAAATTATCTACTAAAATATTGAAAAATTATGCGACTCAACTGATGACAAAAAAAGCAATGTATGCTGCGGCAATCGCTTTATTGGCAACAAATGTTGATGCGCAAAAGAAACCATTAGATTTGACTGTTTTTGATGAATGGCAATCAATTGGAATGAAAGAATTATCGAATAATGGTTCGTGGGTTGCTTATCAAGTCAATGCACAAGAAAGTGATAATACATTGAACTTTTTTGGTTTGAAAACGGATAAAAATCTAAGTTTTCATCGTGGTGAACAAAGTGTTTTTACAGCAGATTCTAAATTTGCCGTTTTTAAAATTCGACCTTTTTATAAAGATTTGAAATTGGTTCGAATTAAGAAAAAGAAAGAACATGAAATTGCAAAAGATTCAATCGGAATATTAAATCTAGCAACAAATCAAGTTGAGAAATTACCAAATATAAAATCATTCAAAACACCGAAAAAAGGAGGTTCTCTTTTAGCTTATTTATTAGAAAAAGAAGAAACGAAGAATGATAAAAAAGACAAGTCAGATTCTACAAAAACGAAGGATAAAGTTGCAAAATCAGCTGGAAAAGATAAGAAAGATACGCCGTTAGAATTGGTGTTGAGAAATTTGATTTCAGGTCAGAGAAAATCATTCAAAAATGTGATGAATTATGAGTTTAGCGAGAATGGTAAGCAATTAATTTTTTCGACTAAACAAGAGAAAAAAGATAGTTTAGATAAAACTAAATATGGTGTTTTCTTAGTGAATACAGCAACGTTTGTTCAAAAACAATTGGTAGATACAATTGGTGATTTTAAACAATTTGCGTTTGATGAATTAGCAAATAAAGTCGCTTTTGTTGGAACTTCTGACGAAGAGAAAAAGGAAAATAAAACATATTATTTATATTATTCTACAACAAATAATCCGCAACAAATCAGGATATCTGAATTGTTAGGATTGAAAAAAGATTGGCAAGTTTCAGAAAATCGTCAACCAAAATTTAGCAAAGATGGAAATTCTTTGTTCA
This sequence comes from Empedobacter sp. GD03861, assembly GCF_029840885.1. Lineage (NCBI taxonomy): Bacteria > Pseudomonadati > Bacteroidota > Flavobacteriia > Flavobacteriales > Weeksellaceae > Empedobacter > Empedobacter sp. GD03861. The sequence goes on along the minus strand of NZ_JAOCDJ010000022.1, from coordinate 14,516 downwards.
TTGGTTTGATGCCGAAATTAGCAGAAAAAGACACAACTTTGATTGCTGATGATCATGCAAAAGTGGATGTTTGGAGTTACAAAGACGATTTTATTCAACCACAACAATTAAAGAATCTTGAGCGAGAGAAAAAACGTTCGTACCTATCTGTGATTGATTTATCGAATCCTGTAAAAGTGACACAATTAGCGGATTTGGATATGAATCAAGTCGAGATTTTGAACGAAGGAAATTCAAATTTTGCTTTAGGAACTTCTGATAATGCCTATCGATTAAGCTCTAATTGGGATGTAACAGGTCGTAAAGATTATTATATCATTAATACGAAAACGGGACAACGCGAGTTATTTGCAAAAGCTTTGGCTGGAAAAGTGGAAATGTCGCCGAATGGCAAATTTGCTGTTTTTTATAATGCCGAAAATGGATTATGGTCGAGCTATAATATCGAAACAAAGGAAACAAAAGTTCTGAATAAAAAGCTAAAAGTGAAATTCTATGACGAAGAAAATGATTCGCCAACTTTAGCGCAAGAATATGGTGTTGCTTATTTTACGGATAATGACGAAACGGTTTTAATCAAAGATCGTTATGATATTTGGGAGTTTGATTTGGCTGGAAATCGTCGTCCAGAAAATATGACAAATGGTTTCGGTCGTAAACATAATATTACGTTTGATATCAATCAATTAAATGATGATATAAAAACACTTAATCGTGATAATTTAGTTTATTTAGGTGCTTTTAATAATCAGAATAAACAATCTGGAGTTTATCAAACAATTATTTCGAAAGCAAAAAATCCTGAAGAAGTTGTGATGTCGAATACTTGGGGAGCACAAAAAATGACAAAAGCGTTGAATGCGAACGAATTTATTTATACAAAAGAATCGTTCCGAAATTCGCCTGATGTATATGTTTCAACAAATTTTAAAGATGAGAAAAAGATATCTGCAATCAATCCGCAACAAAAAGATTATTTGTGGGGGAATGGTGAATTGGTAACGTGGAAAACGTACTCGGGTAAAGATGCAACTGGAGTTGTGTACAAACCAGAGAATTTTGATCCAAATAAAAAATATCCAATGATTGTTTACTTCTACGAAAAACTTTCGGATAATTTGAATCGTTATCAAGCGCCTGCGCCAACACCTTCTCGTATCAATCATACATATTTTGTAAGTAACGATTACATTGTATTTACTCCGGATATTTCGTACACGATTGGTCATCCTGGGAAATCTGCTGAAGATTATATCAATTCTGGAGTAGAAGCATTGAAGAAAAATACGTGGGTAAATGGAAGTAAAATCGCTATACAAGGGCAAAGTTGGGGAGGATATCAAGTAGCACATTTGATTACTGCAACCAATATGTATGCTGCGGCTTGGACGGGTGCGCCTGTTGTGAATATGACTTCTGCTTATGGTGGAATTCGTTGGGGAACGGGTATGAGTCGTCAATTTCAGTACGAGCAAACACAAAGTAGAATAGGTAAAACGTTGTGGGAAGCGCCAGAATTATATATCGAAAATTCGCCTTTGTTCAATATGCCAAAAGTTACGACGCCAGTTGTAATCATGCATAACGACGAAGATGGTGCTGTTCCTTGGTACCAAGGAATTGAGATGTTTATGGCATTGCGTCGTTTAGGAAAACCAGTTTGGATGTTAAATTATAACGGAGATGATCATAACTTGATAAAACGTGCGAATAAAAATGATATTCAACAACGACAAGTTCAATTTTTTGATCATTATCTGAAAGATAAACCTGCTCCGAAATGGATGACAGAAGGTGTTCCTGCAATTAATAAAGGTATTGATTGGGGCTTTGATCTAGAGAAATAATTATAGTAAATATTTAAAAGCGACCAATTTGGTCGCTTTTTTTGTCAAAAGAATTTCTTACAACACAATTATATTGTTAAATTTACATTTCATGTATAATTAACTTATTGAAAAAGTTTAATTTAAAGGTTTAATTGCACTGAATATGAATACAAATAATCGACAAATTGTTTATATCCATGGACTAAATAGTTCGGCAAATTCAACTAAATTCAAAATTATTCTAAAAAATTATCCTTCAGCTATTTGTATTGAATGGAAAACGGAGGAGAATATTGCAACTATTTTATTTGAAGCTTACGAACATTTAAAAGGTTTGGTAAATGATTTGACAATTATTGGAAGTTCTACTGGAGGAAATTTTGGTTGGCAATTGCAACAAAAATTAAAGGGAAATGGAAAATCGAGTGAATTGATTTTATTAAATCCTTTGGTTGATGTGTCGATGAAAGTCGAAAATAATTTTCCAGAAAATCTTTCGCAATATTTAGTCGATATGAATCGTTTCGAAAATACAACGGTTTTTCTTTCTGTACATGACGAAGTTTTGGATTTTGAAAAACTAAAAACTTTCTTTGAAATTCAACAAAATATCTTTCCACAACAAATCGAAATCATAGAAATTGATGACAATCATCGAATACGTAACTTCGAGTCATTGTTAACGTTAATTTAATTTACGCTTTACAATTATTTAATTTTATTAACTGCATTTTTGCACACGAATCAAGAAACAAATAAACATGAGGCAAGTTTTAACATTAATACTTATTGTATTTTCAATCAGTTCGTATGCGCAAGTAAAAGATTCTACAGAATCTAAAAAGAAAACTGTACAGGATTTTAAGAATATGATGTCGCCCTATTATAGCTATGGTAACGGATTGGGAATTACTTCTCCAGATAGTCTTTATCAGGTCAACATTAGATTTCGCATGCAAAATCGCATTAGTTATAATCATAATGATGGAGAAGAAGATAATATTGATGGTCAAATTCGTCGTTTAAGATTGCGTTTTGATGGATATATCGGAGATCCAAAATTTGGTTATTCGATGCAATTATCTTTTGCAGCAGGTGATGTAGGAAAAGCAGAAGAGGGTAAGAATACAAATATTATTCGTGATGCGATGATTTTCTATTACCCAAATAAACATTGGAGTTTAGGATTTGGTCAAACAAAACTTCCAGGAAATAGACAACGTGTTAATTCTTCTGGAGCATTACAATTAACGGATCGATCTATCAATAATGCAGATTTTAATATCGATCGCGATTTTGGATTTCAAGTCTTATACAATAAAAGAAATCAAGAAAAATTCTCTTATATTTTGAGAGGAGCTATTTCTACTGGTGAAGGGCGAAATTGGACAAGTTTTAAGGATACTGGTTTAGCTTATACAGGAAAAGTTGAGTTGTTTCCACTTGGAGAATTTACAAAAGGTGGAAGTAATTATGAAGGTGATTTAGTTCACGAACAAACACCAAAATTGATGATTTCGGGAGCTTATAGTTACAATGATAGAGCACATAGAACAGCAGGAATGTTAGGAGATGATATTGTAGGTGGAGGAACAGCTAATATAAAATCATTGTTTTTGGATGCGATGTTAAAATATCGTGGATGGAATTTGATGTATTCTTATATGAATCGTAATTCTGATAATGTGTTATTTTATAACCCTACAGATATTTCTGATTTTAATTATATCTATAATGGAGAAGGAATGGATTTTCAAGGTTCATACACATTCCCGAAACACTGGGAGGTGATAGGACGTTATTCAACTCAAACAGTAGATAAAGAAATTTTTGAGTTTACACCGAATACAAATCAATACACATTAGGTTTGACAAAATATATTTGGGAACATGCTTTCAAATTACAAGCAGAATTTACGTATGAACAACAAAAATTCTATAATTTAGAAAAGAAAAACAACTGGTACGCGCGTTTTCAGATAGAAATTGGGATTTAAGATATCTTATTGTAAATTAAATATTTTAGAATAAAATAAAGGTTTGATATTTGATAATATTTAATAAATTTGCAGTCAAATATCAACCTATGCAATCCAATAAAAAAAGAAAAAGTTTAAACCGAAATGTAGAGTTCGGAACTAAAAAAGTGCAATTTAAAGATGTAATTATTGTCGCAATATTAATCTTCGTAATTGTTTTAGCAATTTTGAAATTTATAAATTAATTATAAAACAAAAAACCACTTCAATTGAAGTGGTTTTTTGTTTTATTTCTTTTTGATGGAAACTAATTTTGAATCTTCTTTGCAAATTTCTAATACAAAATCATAATCCTTTGTATTGTCTTTGCTTTTATAGTTTGCCAAATATTCTCTACAAGGAACTTGATCTTTTTTCGAGTGATCAAAATCAACTTTACTTCTTTTGAATAATTCTTTTTTCAAGAATGTCGAATCTAAATTTTCTGCTTTTAAAAATGCTTGAGCTTCTGGTGAAATAGCTAATCTTTTTGAAAAAGCTTCATCCAAAACTCTTGCATTTGGAAAGTAATTACATGAGAAAGCACGAGGTCCAAACGCCATAGCGACGAAAACTAACCCAATTCCAACTCCCATCAAATACTTCATAAATCTTTGTGTAAACGTCATATGATCAATAAATTAATGTCGTGAAATGGTAAATCAAACCAATCACATAAGTTCTTTTTTACAATTCTTCCTTTGTACAAATATACGCCATTTCTTATAGTTTTATCCGATTGTACTACATTCGAAAAACCAGATTCTTCAGAAATTTGGAATAAATACGACAAGAAATAATTGCTCAACGCTTTGGTAGAGGTGCGTGCGACGCGAGAAGTGATGTTAGAAACTGCATAATGAATTATATCATTCTTAATAATGATCGGATGATCGTGAGTTGTTAATTCAGATGTTTCGAAACATCCACCTTGATCAATGCTCACATCAATAATTACAGCGCCAGCTTTCATATTTTGTACCATCATCTCAGTTACAACGCAAGGTGTACGCGTTTCTCCGCGAAGTGCACCGATTGCTAAATCACAACGTCGCAAAGCTTTTCCTAATTCTTTTGGATCTAATGTAGAAGTAGAAACTCGTTGTCCGATATTTTGCTGTAATCGTCTTAATCTTGTTAATGAATTATCAAAAACACGAACCGAAGCACCTAAACCTAAAGCTGTTCTTGTCGCATTTTCTGCAACCGTTCCAGCTCCAAGAATCACAACTTCTGTTGGTCGAACACCTGTTACGCCGCCCATCAAAACTCCGTTTCCTCCGTTTGTAGAAGACATCAATTCACTTGCGACCAAAATTGCTGTTGTTCCAGCAATTTCACTTAACAATCGAACAACTGGTAAATGATTTTGTTCATCACGAATAAATTCAAATCCAACCGCATTCACACGTTTTGTAATTAATTTCTGAAAATATTCGCGTCTTAAAGTATTTGTAGGGACAGATGAAATAATCAAAGCATTTGGTTTTACCCAGTCAATTTCATCTAAAGTAAGTGGACCAACTTTTAGAATAATAGGTTTCTCGAAAACAGCTTGCGTATTGTAAGAAATTTGCGCACCAGCTTCCGAATATTCTTTATCTGAATAATTTGCACCTTCTCCTGCTCCAGTTTCTATCGTAACTTGATGTCCATTATTGACTAAAATTTCGACTGCATCAGGAGAAAGACAAATTCTTTTTTCTTGATTATTTGTTTCTTTTGGAATTCCAATATCAAAGCGTTCTTTCTTATGAGGAATCTCTAAACGCTCGGGTTGAGGAATAAGATCTTCCTGAGAAAAAGGCGTGAAAATATTTTTTCCGTCCATATACTATTAACTAAAATTTAAATGACGAACGCCATCTACATTTTTCAATGTAATTGTGTGGTGCTCATCTGGTATAAAGTTAGCAATTTTATTTGGCCATTCCATTAAACAATATTGATTAGAATATAAATATTCTTCAATCCCAAAATCTAAGGCTTCATCTTCATGATTTAGACGATAAAAATCGAAATGATAAACTTTTCCTTTATCTGTTTCATATTCATTTACAATCGAAAAAGTCGGGCTCGAAACTTCATCATTTGTTCCCAAAGCTTTTACAAACTCTTTGATAAAAGTTGTTTTTCCAGCTCCCATTTCTCCTTCGAAAGTGATTAATTTATGCTGAAGTTGATCGATTATTTTTTGAGCAACTTCAGGTAATTCGTCTAAATTATTGATGATAAATTCCATTTAATTTTTTGGTGTTAAAACAACCATTGGGATAATTATTTCCTCCAACGAAATTCCACCATGTTGGTAAGTGTTTTTGTAATAATTAACGAAATGATTGTAATTTTTTGGATACGTTAAAAATAAATTTTCTTTTGCAAAGATATACTTTGACGTAACATTAACCTTAGGTAAAAGGAATTTTTCTGGTTGCTCAACCGCCAAAACATCTTTCGGATCATATTGCAATTGTTTCCCCAGTTTATAACGCAAATTTGTACTTGCTTCTTTGTCGCCAATCACTTTTGTAGGTTCCTTTACGTAAATTGTTCCGTGATCGGTTGTTACAATAATTTTCATTTTTTCTTGCGCCGCTTTTTTCACAATTTCCATTAAATATGAATTCTCAAACCAATGTTTTGTGATCGAACGATACGTTTTATCATCACGAATAATTTCACCAACAATTTTGTTGTCCGTTTTCGCATGCGAAAGAATATCGATAAAGTTGTAGACAATTACATTCAAATTATTCTTTTTGTAATTATTAAAATCATCTGCAATTTTTTTCTCGAAATCAGAATTTAAAATTTTAAAATAATTATACGATAAATCGCCAAAACCAAGACGTTTTAATTGTTCTCCTAACAATTCTTTTTCGTACATATTTTTATTTCCTTCATCGGTATCATTCAACCAATATTCAGGATATTTTTTCTCAATTTCCAAAGGCATTAAACCCGAAAAGAACGCATTTCTAGCATATTGCGTTGCCGAAGGTAAAATACTATAATATAAATTTTCGGCTTCTGAATTATAATAACGATTGAAAATTGGCTCAATAACTTTCCATTGATCGTAGCGTAAATTATCCACCATAATCAATAAAACATTTTTATCTTTACCAAGATGAGGACGAACCAATTGATTGAAAATTGTATGCGATAAAACGGGACGATCTTCGTCGTCGTGTAACCAATCTTCGTAATTACGTTCTATAAATTTGAAGAAAGCTGCATTTGCTTCACTTTTTTGATTTTCGATGATTTGAGAAAGTGCTGTATCTTCGATATTTTCAAGTTCAAGTTCCCAAAAAACTAATTTTTTATAGATTTCTTGCCAATCCTCAAAATCGCGTGCATTCATCATATCCATTGTGATATTTCTGAATTCCTGTTGATAATTGATCACTGTTTTTTCAGAAATAATTTTCGATGCGTCCAAAATCTTTTTCAAACTCAATAAAATCTGATTTGGATTAACTGGTTTAATTAAGTAATCTGCTATATGTGAACCAATTGCATCTTCCATGATATGTTCTTCCTCACTTTTTGTGACCATAATAACAGGAAGATTTGGACGTAATTCTTTAATTTTTGGTAAAGCTTCCAATCCGCTCAAACCTGGCATATTTTCGTCGATTAAAACCGCTGCAAAGCTCTCTTTTTCTATTTCTTCTAATGCATCAGTCGCATTATTTATCATTGTTGTATCGTATCCTTTCTTCTCTAAAAAAAGTTGGTGTGGTTTCAATAAATCGATTTCATCATCAATCCATAAAATTTTTATAGCCATTTGTTATATTTTTATTTTTTATATTGATTTGTACTTTTAGAATTATTCCAAATATAGCGATAACGGAAATGTTAAAATCAAAATTGTATGTTAAACAAAATTGTAGTTTTCCCAAAATTTGCGATGATTATTTAGCATAAATAATTCCAAAAATGATTTTTATCTAAAATATTTTATAAAAACCATTCTTAATCAAAAAAATAACGTTCAGAATGAGTAAAAATTCTTATCTTTGCCGACAAAACAGTACGTTTGAATCCATTAAACAATAATAAGTTGAAGATAGTAAATGATCCAGTTCATGGATTTATTACGATTCCAAACGAGCTTATTTATCAGATTATTCAACATCCATATTTTCAGCGACTTCGTAGAATTACGCAAACTGGATTAACAGAAATGGTTTATCCAGGAGCGAGACATTCTCGTTTTCATCACGCTTTAGGTTGTATGCATTTGATGCAAAAAGCCTTAAATATTCTCAAAAGAAAAAACGTCGACATTACTCCAGAAGAAGAAAATGGAGCTTTAATCGCGATTTTATTGCATGATTTGGGACACGGACCTTTTTCTCATTCTCTTGAACATTCTATAATTAATGGTTCGCATCACGAAGAAGTTTCGCTTCGTTTGATGGAAGAATTGAATCAAATTTTTGATAATCGATTAGCTCTAGCTATTCAAATTTTTAAAGGAAATTATCCGAAAAAGTTCTTGTCACAATTAGTTTCGAGTCAGTTGGATTGCGATCGCATGGATTATTTGAAGCGCGATAGTTTTTACACAGGAGTGGTAGAAGGAAATATCAATCCGGAACGAATTATCTCAATGATGAATGTCTCGAATGATGAGTTGGTGATAGAAGCAAAGGGAATTTCGTCGGTCGAGAAATTTTTGATGGCGCGTATGTTTATGTACATGCAAGTGTATATGCACAAGAAATCGTTTACAGCAGAGAATTTTTTGATTAGCGTTTTGAGAAGAGCGAAAGAATTGACAAAAGCGGGAGAAAATCTTTTTGCAACGTTTGCTTTTAAATACTTTTTAGAAGAAAATGAAGTTGGAAGTTTATCAAAAGAAGGTTTAGAAATTTTTACGCGTTTGGACGATTCGGATGTTTTATCAGCGATTAAAGAATGGCAGTTTCATGATGATTTGATTTTAAGTAAATTATCAAAAAATATCATTCAGCGTACATTACCAAAATCATATTTGATGGATACAAAATTATCCGAAGAAGAAATTTTGGTCGAAAAAAATAGAGTAGAAAAAGCTTTAGGAATTGATGATGCAAGTTATTTTGTGGAACAAACAACGATAAAAATTGTTCCGTACGAAAAATCAAAAAGTCCGATAAAGGTTTTATATAAAAATGGTGAGGTAAAAGAAATTTCGAGTTCAGAAAAAAGTTTGTTAACGCAATTTTTGCAACAAGAAATTACAAAATATCATTATCATAGCGTTTAAATAGTGATTTGAAGAATTTGACAAAAAAGTTAAATAACTTAAATAATCATTTTATAAATTTAAGAATAATTATTAGTTTTGCAGACTATGAAATTTAAAGCTGCAGAGATTGCGCAATTATTGCAAGGAACCGTAAAAGGTGATGCAAATGTAGAGGTTTCCACATTATCGAAGATAGAGGAAGGAAAAGAAGGTTCGATTTCGTTTTTGGCTAATCCGAAATACGAGCATTTTATCTATACAACAAACGCTTCTATTGTGATTGTGAGTAAGGATTTTGTGGCAACAGATTCTATTTCGTCTACATTGATTGTGGTTGAAGATGCATATCAAGCCTTTACAAAGCTGTTGCAGTATTACAATACGATAAAAAATAATAAAGTTGGAATAGAAGAATATACGAAAGTAAATTCTACTGCGCAACTAGGAGATAATGTATATGTTGGAAGTTTTTCTTATATTGGAGCTAATGTTTCGATTGGGAATAATGTAAAAATATATCCAAATGTAACGATTGGCGATCATGCTAAGATTGGTGATAATACCGTTTTACATTCAGGCGTACAAGTGTATGAAGAGTGTGAAATTGGTCAAAATTGTATCATTCATTCTAATGTTGTGATTGGTGCTGATGGTTTCGGTTTTGCGCCAAATCCAGATGGTTCTTTCGAAAAAATTCCTCAAATAGGAAATGTTTTGATTGAAGATAATGTCGAAATTGGAGCAGGATCAACAATAGATAGAGCAACAATGGGATCTACAATTATTCGTAAAGGAGTAAAATTAGATAACCAAATTCAAATTGCTCACAACGTTCAAATTGGAGAGAATACTGTTATTGCTTCGCAAAGTGGAGTAGCAGGATCTACAAAAATTGGACGTAATTGTATGATTGGAGGTCAAGTTGGTATCGCAGGTCATTTGACAATCGGAGATTTTGTACAAGTACAAGCTCAGAGTGGTATTAATGGTGATGTAGAAAGTAAAACGCAATTGTATGGTTCGCCAGCAATCGAAGCGTCAAGCTTTAGAAAATCGTATGTACATTTTAGAAAGTTTCCAGAAATTGTGAAACGAATCGATAAATTAGAAAAAGAGAACAAACAAAAGTAAAAGTTAATGTCTGATAAACAAAAAACTTTAGCGAATGAAGCCGTTCTAAAAGGTGTTGGCTTACATACAGGTAAATTTGTTACCTTAACATTTAGACCAGCCGAACCAGATACAGGATTTGTATTTGTTAGAACAGATTTAGAAGGTCAACCTCAAGTAGAAGCTGATGCACAGTATGTTGTGAGTACAGCCAGAGGAACAACTTTAGAGAAGAAAGGAGTTAAAGTACATACAACAGAGCACGTTTTGGCAGCTTTGGTAGGTATGGATATTGATAATTGTTACATTGAAATTGACAATGCGGAACCACCAATTATGGACGGTTCTTCTCGTTTTTTCGTTGAAGCAATAGAATCTGCTGGAATTGTAGAGCAAGATAAAGACAGAGAATATTATAGAATTAAAGAAATTGTAACGTACGTAGATCCAGAAACAGGATCAGAAATCACGGCGATTCCTGCAGATGAATACCAAGTTACAGCAATGGTAGATTTCGGAACGAAAGTTTTGGGAACTCAAAATGCAACTTTAACATCTATCAAAAACTTCAAACAAGATATCTCTCAAGCAAGAACATTTTGTTTCTTACATGAGTTAGAGCAATTGTTGGAAGCTGGTTTAGTAAAAGGTGGAGATTTAGACAATGCAATTGTTTATGTTGACAAAGAAATTACGCCAGAAACAAAAGAAAAATTATGTAAAGCGTTCAATAGAGATGATGTTTCTATTCGTCCGAATGGAATCTTGGATCACTTGACTTTACACTATCCAAATGAAGCTGCACGTCACAAATTATTAGATGTTGTGGGAGATTTGGCTTTAGTAGGTAAAAAATTGAAGGCTAAAATTATTGCAACAAAGCCTGGACATCATACCAATACAAATTTTGCAAAGAAATTAAGCAAACAAATTAAATTAGCGCAACGCAATAAAGTGCCAGAATTTGATTTGACAGCAGAACCAGTTTATGATATTAATGATATCATGAAGTTATTACCACATCGTCCACCATTCTTATTGATTGACAAGGTAATTTCTAAAAGTGCAACAGGTTTAATCGGCGTGAAAAATGTAACGATGAACGAGCCTTTCTTTGTTGGACATTTTCCTAAAGAACCTGTTATGCCAGGTGTATTGCAAATTGAAGCAATGGCACAATTAGGAGGGTTATTGATTTTAGGAGAATTAGAAAATCCTCAAGATTATTCAACTTATTTCATGAAAATTGAAAGTGCTAAATTTAAACGTAAAATTATTCCAGGTGATACATTGGTGTTTAAATTAGAGTTGGTTGAACCAATTAGAAGAGGAATTGTTCATATGCAAGGAATTGGATATGTAAACAATCAAATTGCTGTGGAAGCAGAAATGATGGCAGTTATTACAAAAGAATAATTAAAGAAATGGAAGTTATGAATCATCCGATGGCATATGTTCATCCAACTGCAATAATAGGTGAAAATGTTACAATCAGCCCTTTCTCTTCTGTTTACGAAGATGTAGAAATTGGTGATGGAACATGGATTGGTCCTAATGTAACAATTATGTCAGGAGCACGTATTGGAAAAAATTGTAAAATTTATCCAGGTACGGTAATTTCTGGTGAGCCTCAAGATTTGAAGTACGAAGGTGAAAAAACTTTAACATATATTGGTGACAATACAACAATTCGTGAATGCGTTACTGTAAACAAAGGAACTAATGCATTAGGTTATACTAAAATTGGTGACAATTGTTTGATTATGGCAACTGCACATATCGCGCACGATTGTGTTGTAGGAAATAATGTCGTAATCGTAAATGCGGTTGGTTTAGCAGGACATATAGAAGTTGGAGATTTCGCTTTTATTGGAGGAATGAGTGCTGTACATCAATTTACAAAAATTGGAGAACATGCTTTTGTAGCTGGTGCGACACAAATTCGTAAAGATGTTCCTCCGTATGTTAAAGCTGCAAAAAATCCTGTTGCTTATGCGGGAGTTAATGCAATTGGATTGAGAAGAAAAGGTTTTACATCAGAAGAAATCTTCGAAATTCAAGGTATTTACAGAATTTTATATCAACAAAAAAATAACGTATCTCAGGCTGTAGAACAAATCTTAGAAAAATTCCCAGATTCACATTATCGTGAAGTGATCCTTGATTTTATCGATACAAGTGATCGTGGAATTATGAAAGGATATAGCTCGGGAGTTTAATAAAATAACAATAGAATAAATGGCAACAACTTCTGATATCAGAAAAGGTTTATGTATTATTTTTAATAATGATACGTATAAAATTATCGAATTTTTACACGTAAAACCAGGTAAAGGACCTGCTTTCGTTCGTACAAAATTAAAATCATTAACTAACGGAAAAGTATTAGACAATACATTCTCTGCTGGTCATAAAATTGAAGAAGTTCGTGTAGAAACACGTAACTACCAATATTTATATGAAGATGATAATGGTTTCCACTTCATGAATAATGATGATTTCTCTCAAGTTTATTTAAACAAAGATTTGATTGATAATTCACAATTTATGAAAGCTGGTGACGAAGTAAAAATCTTGTTCCGTGCTTCTGATGAAACAGCTTTAGCAGCTGAGTTACCAACTACAGTTGTAATGGAAATTACATACACAGAGCCAGGTCTTAAAGGTGATACAGCTACAAATGCTACAAAACCTGCAACGACAGAAACTGGTGCTGAAATCCGTGTTCCTTTATTCATCAACGAAGGTGATAAAGTAAAAATCAACACAGAAGATGGTTCTTATGTAGAACGTATTAAAGAATAATTATTCTGAAATATAGATAAAAAAAGCGACCTTTTGGTCGCTTTTTTTATTACAATTTTATTGTAACTTTTTCGCTAGAGCATGTCGTTTCTTTATCTATTTTCTTGACAAAAATTGGGTAGAACCTAAGAATTCATTTTTGATTGTGATAGATGATGAATCACTCCCTTTATAAACCGTTTTATTCTCTTTTGGATCGAAATTATAGATTCTATTTCCATCTTCATCCAACCATTCGAATTTATATTTCTTATCGTCAGTATTTTTTAAAGAAAGGATAATTGTTCCGTCTTTTTTATTTTGTTTGATACTAACTTTTTCAGAAAGATTAATTTTTTCTAAAACAGTAATTTGGATCGCTTTTCGTTCAGATTTTTTGTTATTCCAATTACTTTCTATGTAAAAAGTCTTATTCTCAGTAATAGTTGGACTAATAATATTATTTCCTTTTGCAAATGGTTGTATAGAATTTGGCTCATCATACCAAAAATATTCAATCTCAGCTTCTGGATTTTTTACCGTTAAAGCCTGATGTCCATTGTAACAACTTTCTTGATTTTCGCCCCATGTCAAAATTGGTGGAGTTAAATTCACATTATTAGGTTTTGAAATTTCCCATTGCGTTGTGTACATATGATTCGCATGATTTTCTTTTCTTACTAATTGCGTTGTATCCGTCACTTCAGCTCTTAAAATATTTTTTTCTAAGTTGAACTGACCTTTATTTAAATGAATAGAATCTAAATTTTCTGCAATCAATTTATTATTCAAAATCCATTTTATTTTCAACGTATTTGGAACTGTTTTTACTAAATTAAGTGTAAAAGCATTCATGTTTTCTGTGTTAACAGGAGTATCAATAGTGGGTTTTGTAGAAATAATTGGATTTGTTTTTTGATGAATTACTTCAATAAATTCTTCTTGACAAACATTACAAAAAGGCGCGATTAAATATTGCATTTTACAGAATTCGTGCGGACGAAACCATTGTGCTCTTGCATCTTTTTCGCCATATGCATAAATTCCAATTCCATTTGTCCCAATCCAATTTTTCCAAGGAACATCTTGTATATTCTGTGTTTTATTTGGACCAGGAACCGTATACAACGGACCAGACCAATATTCGTCTGATAATTTTGCAAACGAATGTCCAATTTCGTGAACAGCAATATCATTACTTTTAAAATTAACTGTTGTCGTCGCAAATTCTCCTCCAGAACCACCATAAAAAGGAGAATTAACAAGAATTACAACTTGACTATAATTGGGAATATTATCTTTCAGAACTTGTAATACCTTTTCATTTTTCGTTGGAACAACTAAACGATGAATTCCAGAAATATCAAAACTACTTCCGAAAATTGTATTTGGATTAGTTTTCGGAACTTCATATTTCTTTACAAATTTATTATAACGTTCAGGTAACTGATCCCAATCTACTTTTTCTGTGGGACATTCTTTGGTAGAATATGGGTGAATTGCACCAGATTCCTCAGAAATACTATTTAT
>NZ_JAOCDJ010000021.1:0-39525 GCF_029840885.1 Empedobacter sp. GD03861 | reverse complement strand
TTAAGATATATTATTTCAAAAGCAATCCAAGAATTTTATACATTTGATCATTAATGAAAAAAATCAATAAACGAAAAGTTTTTAAACGAATGCTTTACTTCCTATTAAGTTTGATTGTAATTCTTGTAATTGCAACTTTCGCTATTCTACAAATGGATACTTTTGGTGCTGATGCAACTGGAAAACGATTGGAACGAATGAAACAATCAAAGTTGTATAAAAATGGACAATTTCAAAATATTCATCACACACCTGCATTTGCAGAAGGTTTTGATACCAAAAAAGTGATGTGGGATTTTTTCTTTGGTGCTAAAAATCCAAAACTCAATCCGAAAGATTCTATTCCGCATATTCAGACGGATATCAAATCTATTGATAAATCTGAAAATGTATTTATTTGGTTGGGACATTCGTCTTATTATATTCAATTGGATGGTGTTAATTTCCTAATCGATCCTGTTTTTAGTGATTACGGTTCGCCTTTACCAATTTTCAATAAAGCATTTAAAGGAGCAAATACGTATCACGCAAAAGATTTCCCAAAGATTGATTATTTGGTTATTTCACACGATCATTACGATCACTTGGATTATGAAACAGTGAAAGAATTACGTCCAAAAGTGGAGAAAGTGATTCTTCCGCTTGGAGTTGGCGCACATTTCGAGAAGTGGAATTATCTACCAGAACAATTAATCGAAGAAGAATGGAACACAAGCGTTTCATTAAAAAATAACTTAAAAATTACTTTTACACCAGCTCGTCATTTTTCTGGTAGAAAATTTAAACGAAATACAACACTTTGGACTTCTTATGTATTGGAAACACCTACGCAAAAAATATTTTTAGGTGGTGATAGCGGTTATGATACGCATTTCAAAGAAATTGGAGAAAAATATGGTCCGTTTGATTTTGCGATTCTAGAAAATGGACAATACAACGATGCTTGGAAATACATTCATGCTTTACCAACAGATTTACCTGCGATCATTACCGATTTAAAAGCTAAACATATTATTCCTGTACATGCTGCAAAATTTGCTTTGGCAAAACATGCTTGGGACGAACCTTTGGAAAAAATTATAGAGAATGGTAAGCAAAATAAGCTCGATATTTTGACGCCTATGATTGGTGAACCACTAAATTTGAACGATTCTGTCTTTCACTTCAAAGAATGGTGGAGGGATTAAAACATTTATTACCGAATAATATTCGAAATATTTTTTAAATCTTTAAACAATATTCGAAATTATTGATTTATAATAAGTTTATTCTGAATTATCTTCAGAAAACCATTTGTATTCCGTAATTTTGGCAACTGAAATTTAACTTTAAACAAAAAAATAAACAAAATGGAACTGAATAGAGAACGTCTATTGGAATTGGTGCAAAAATATGGTGCGCCCTTGTATGTATATGATGCGAACAAAATTAGATCGCAATATGAAAAGATGACAAATGCATTTTCTACAGTCAAACGTTTAAAGTTAAATTATGCATGTAAGGCGAACACAAATCTTAATCTTTTAAAGTATTTCAAATCACTTGGTTCAGGATTGGATACGGTTTCTATTCAAGAAGTAGAATTGGGATTAATGGCGGGTTTCAAGCCTAAAGAAATCATTTATACGCCAAATGGTGTTTCGTATGCTGAAATTAAAAAAGCAATTGATTTAGGTGTTCGCATCAATATCGATAACCTTTCTGTTTTAGAAACATTTGGTCAAGATTTTCCTAAATATCCAGTTTGTGTGCGTATTAATCCACATATTATGGCAGGTGGAAATGCAAATATTTCGGTTGGACATATTGATTCAAAATTCGGAATTTCTATTCACCAATTACCACATATCAAACGTGTTGTAGAAAATACAGGTTTACATTTGGATGGTGTTCACATGCACACAGGTTCTGATATTTTGGATATTGATGTTTTCTTGCAAGGTGCTGAAATTTTATTTGAAGTTGCAGCAGAATTCAAGAATTTATCTTACATCGATTTTGGATCAGGATTTAAAGTTCCTTACTATCCAGGCGCAGACGAAACAGATATTGAATATTTAGGAGAACGTTTATCAGCTCGTTTCAACGAGTTCGAAAAAGCGTACGGAAAACCTTTGACATTAATGTTCGAGCCAGGAAAATATATGGTTTCTGAAGCAGGATCTTTCTTAGCAACTGTAAATGTTGTGAAACAAACAACTTCTACTGTTTTTGCTGGAATTGATACAGGTTTCAACCATTTAATTCGTCCAATGTTTTATAGTGCTCATCACGAAATTGAAAATATTTCAAATCCAGAAGGTCGTAGCCGTTATTACACAGTTGTGGGATATATTTGTGAAACAGATACGTTTGGATCGAATCGTAAAATAAATGAAATTAGCGAAGGAGATGTGTTGTGTTTCCACAATGCAGGAGCATATTGTTTCTCGATGGCTTCGAATTACAATTCGCGTTTCAAACCTGCGGAAGTCTTGTTAATTGACGACAAAGATTATTTAATTCGTCGTCGCGAAACAATTCAAGATTTAATCGCAACAACAGAGGATATAAAATTCTAAGCTCAGAATTTTTATATATTTTTATAGTATTTTAAAGCTCAATTCAAGGATTGGGCTTTTTTTATTTACCTAATTTCAGTGGTTTACTAAAAAACAATTCGTGTACAGTACTTCTAAATAAGTTTTGTCCGTATGTTTTTGAATCATCATATTCGTAAGGAATTCATTTCTCAACTGGCTTTAAAGGAGAAACATCTTGTTGTTGATTTGTATAATTTTTGATATAATCTTGCATCAATTCATTGTTCTTTTCAAGTGATAAATCTTGTGAATATTTAAAATCAAAATATCCAGATTGTTGAGCAAAATTCATCAACAATTTATTTTTTAAATTATCATTCTGAGCAACTTCTTGCGCAAAAAGAGCAATTGGAAAAAGAAAGAATAAAAGTGGTTTCATTATCAATCATTTACTTTTTTAAAGTTATGAAAATATTTTGAAGATATAATCTATCCAATTTTAAAAACTTTACAATGACATTCGTCTTATGCAATTCGAAATGAATTAAATACTTTTGCCTCAAAGTTAGTATATGGAAGAAAAAAAAGACAAACGAAGTACCTCTCAAAAATTAATAGACGATGCTTTCTTCCTATTTTTGATGATTCTTGGAGCTTTTTGTGTGTTAATAATTCTTGTTGTGGTCTAAAAAATGAAACTATTTGATACTTATTTTAGTTTCTATATTCTGAGTTGGATTTTCATCAAACTTACACGAATTTATTCCATAGAAATTGAGTATCTCAACCATTATTTGACAGATATTTTTGCCGTTCCTGCAATGACACATTTGGGAAGTTATATCATTTCGAAAGTAAAATACAACAATCAATTATATATTTACCCTACAAGTTATTTGGTCATTACAGCGTTCGTTCTCAGTTTTTTGTTAGAATTTCTTATGCCAAAATTTTCTTCAAATTACACAGCAGATATATTGGATGTTGTCTGCTATTTTATCGGAATTATTTTTTACTTAAAAATTCATAAACCATACTTAATTCAAAAATATACTACTTCTGAATTTACTCCGTCTTGAAAATTTTCATTCTACCAACCATAAAAACCATAATCAATCCAAAGCAAGCAAATAACGCATAAGAATATCTCAAATCAAAAGCTTCAGCAATATAACCAATCAGCGGTGGTCCCATCAAAAATCCTAAAAAAGAGATACTCGAAACCATTGCCAATGCAACGCCTGGATTTACATTTTTGTTTTTTCCTGCTACACTATAAACCGTTGGCACATTACACGCAACGCCCAATCCAACCATCATAAATGCAATTGTACACACAATAAATTGAGGAAAAAATACCGAAAGCATCAAACCAGAAAACATCAAAATTCCACTAATTTGCATGATGCGTTGTTTTCCGTATTTGCTGATAAAATAATCGCCTACGAAACGTCCTGTCGCCATCATCACCATAAACGAAGCATAACCAACGACAACTAAATTCTGCGGTGCTTTTACAATATCTTGGAAATAAACACCACTCCAATCGAACATAGCTCCTTCTGTTGCCATGCTCAAAAATCCAATAATTCCCAATTGAACCAAAACTGTATCTGGTTTAGAGAAAATAGATTTCTTTTCCTTTGCTGGAGCTGGCGTAGAATCGACTAAATATTTTTTATTAATGAACCAACTCAAAATGATTAGGCCATAAATAATCACAAAATGATAAAATGTATTCACATGCAAATTCATCATCAATAATCCAATCAAAGCACCAGTAAAACCCGCAATACTCCACGCTCCATGAAAAGATGACATAATCGATTTTCCATATATTTTCTCAACCTCAACGCCTTGCGTATTCACCGAAATATTGCACATGTTTCCGATTACTCCAAAGAAAAATAAGACAGCACCTAATTGATAAAAATTTTGAGCCAAACCAATACAACAAAGGATCAAAGGATAAATTAAAACAACTATTCGTAAGACATTTTTGCTTCCAAATTTCGCTACTAATTTTCCGGAAAGTGCCATTGTACACAATTGACCAATCGGCATTATCAACAACAAAGTTCCTAATTGTCCTTCTGAAATTCCTAAATCTGATTTGATTGTCGGAATACGACTTGCCCATGAAGAAAAGGCTAAACCTTGCGAAAAAAAGAAAAGCGAAACAGCTAAACGAATGCGATTTTTTTGAGTTGATGATAATTCTGTTGATGAATGCATGGCTAAAAAATGATTTGCAAAGTTAAGCTACTCTCCCGAAATTATAAACTCAAATGCAAAATAGGATAAGCTTTTCCTTCACCATCTTTTTCAGAACGAGAAATAACCTTAAAACCTTGACTTAAATAAAAATCAATTGCTTGCTGATTTTGTTCATTCACATCGACAGATTTTACATGCAATTCTTGAATAGAAAAATCCAACAACGCCTTCCCTACTCCTTTTCGTCGAAAATCATTGTGAATAAATAACATTTCGAGATTTTGTTCTGCGACACCGACAAATCCTACCAATTGATTTTCTATCTCGTAACCAAACAAAGTTACATGCGGAAAATAATTTGGTAAATTTTCTTTATAATATTCGAAATCTTCTTTTGCTAAAAAATCGTGTGTGTTTAGTACTGCACTTTCCCAAATCTCTCTCAATCTCGGAAAATCAACTTCTTCAATTCTTCTAATCATGACTATAATTAATTTAGACAAAGATATAAATGACTCTTTTAAAAAAAAATAATAAAAAATATTCTATTGAGAATCATTTTGTTAAAAATTATTTTAAAAATAATTGTTTTCAGAGTTTGGAAAAACGAAAAAGCGTTCTATATTTGCACTCGCAATACCGCAATAAACTGCGTTATTGGAGAGTTGGCAGAGTGGTCGAATGCGGCAGTCTTGAAAACTGTTGAGGGTCACACCTCCGGGGGTTCGAATCCCTCACTCTCCGCGAAAAGCTTGAACACTGGTTCAAGCTTTTTTGTTTTTATAACTCAAAGAATAGATTTTATGAATATTCTTTTTGTGATAACCTCATCACGAATTCGCTTCCAACGCCATATTCGCTAAATACATCTAGTGTTCCTTTTTGAGCTTCGATAAATTCTTTGCTAATAGCCAAGCCCAAACCTGTACCTTCTTTGTGAGTGCCTGGTACACGAAAATAGCGGTCGAAAACTTTGGGTAAAAATTCGGTTGGAATTCCAATTCCTTCGTCTTTAACTTTGAAAGATGTTTCGGTTGTTGTTTGTTCAATAGTAATCCAAATTCGAGCATTTTCGTGAGAATAATGTATTGCATTTGAGATTAGATTTGATAAAACCCAAGCCGTTTTTTCAAGATCAACTTTTATAGATTCTAAATGATTTGGAATATTCGTTTCTATGATTAAATGCTTTTGTTCAGCTAAAGTTTGGTTGGCTTTAACTGCATTTTCTACAATTTCGATAGGGAAAACTTCTGTTTTATTCATTTGAATTGTACCACTTTCTATCTGTGTTAAGTTGAGTAATTCTTTTGTTATTCGCAATAAACGATGTACATCATCGTCAATACTAGTTACCAAATCATTTTGTTCTTCGTTTAATGTTCCTATTTGCTTATTTCGAAGCAATTGCAAACTCATTTCCATAGATGAAATAGGCGTTTTAAATTCATGCGAAACTGTAGCAATAAATCGTGTTTTGGCTGCATCTAGTTCTTTAAATTCGGTAATGTTTCTAAGAATAATCACATGCCCAACAACTTGTTTTATCGTTTCTCCTGTTGGAATTATTTCGATGTGAAAAATTTCTTTGGTAAAAAATTGTTCTTTTTCATCCACTACAATTTGCAAAGGTTTTTCGTCTTTTATAATTTCTGTTTCGATATTTTGCAATAACAATCGAATCAAATCATTGTGCAAAGCCAAATCTTTACCTGCCTTATTTACCATTTGTTTAGCAGATAATCCTGTTACTTTTACAGCTTCATTATTCGCGAAAATTACTTGCATTTGTTCATCCAAACCAATTACAACATCGTGCATATTATTAATCAGCGTTTCCATTCTTGTTTTTTGTTTAAGAATAGTTGCTAAATGACTTTCGTTGTATTCTTCTAATTTAGAAGCCATGGTGTTAAAAGATTGCGCTAAATCGCCAAACTCATCTTTTTTGTCTAAATAGACACGCTCTTTGTAATTATTTGAAGCAATTTCCTTGATACTATTCGTTAATTTCTGAATAGGATTTGCAATATTAGACGGAATTTTAATCAAAGAATTAAAGGCTATAAAAATACATGCGATACCTGTGAAAATGATTAATAAAATGGCTTGATTAGCGGTCTTTTCAGCAAATTCACTTTTAATTTCTATGGCTTGCATATTCATTTCCATCATTTCTAAAAGCGAAATTCTAACATCTTTTAATAGTTCTGGAGAATGATTTCCTTCTTTATAAGCATCAAATTTATCTCGAATCTGTTGATTCAATTCTTTTTCACCTTGTTCTGTTGCGTTTAATTCTTGATTTGCTAATTGCTTTTCAAACGATTTGGAATTAAAGTTTTCCGCATCATTTAAATTTCGCATCATACTTTTTGCATAAATCAACGAGTTGTAATTATCATGCAAAATATTTTGTGTATCATTTTTCAATGAATAAATAGACCTAGTTGCTATAGCTGCCAATAATACAATCAATAAAAACAGCAAGCCTAATCCTAAGCGAAGTTTAGTTTTAATTCTCATTTTGATAAAATAATCACATCAACATGTAACGAAGATAGTTTTTTTAGTAATTGATTAAATACATTCGTAGCCAAAATAATCTGGATTAAATTTAACTTTGGTTTTCCCAAACAAACAGTGGTAATATTTCGCAATTCAATTTGTTGAATGATAGCTGTAGAAACCCGTTGATTCTTTACCTTAACAATTTCAGCACCTAATTCTGTAGCTAATTTTAAATTATTGATGAGATGTCGTTGTTTGTCCAAGGCAATTTTATTAGGATGTTCTTTTGGCGTTTCTACGTACAATACAAACCAACGTGAATTATAATATCCAGCCAAACGAGCGGTTTTTCGAATAACAGTTTTGGCATTTTTATCATTGCTACTAATGCATGCCAAAAAACGCGACGGTTTTGCATAAACAGATGATACATATTCGGTTTCAACCTTTTTTTCTACATGAGAAGCAACTTCTTTTAAAGCCAATTCACGTAATTGTAAAATATTTGAAGGAATAAAAAAGTTGTTTAAAGCCGTTTGAATTTTATCTTTCGGGTAAATTTTTCCTGTTTTTAATCGTTCAATTAAATCATCAGCTGTTAAATCTATATTTACAATTTCATCTGCTTGTTCCAAAATTATATCAGGAATTCTTTCCGAAACGTCAATTGTTGTAATTTCAGAAATACTATTATTCAAACTTTCTAAATGTTGAATATTTACAGCAGAAATAACATTGATACCAGCATCTAAAATTTCAATAACATCTTGCCAACGTTTTGCATGTTTGCTTCCAAAAACATTAGAATGTGCCAATTCATCCACAATAACAATTTCGGGTCTTTGTCTTAAAATTTCTTCCAAATCCATTTCTTCGACAGATTTACCTTTGTAGTAAATTATTTTTCGTGGAATTATCGTTAATCCTATAACAAGATTTTCTGTTTCGACACGTTTATGGGTTTCGATATATCCAATTTTTACATCGATCTTATTTTTTTGCAATTCGTGTGCTTCTTGCAACATACGATACGATTTTCCAACGCCAGCGCACATTCCAATATATACCTTAAACTTGCCTCGTTTCGATTTCCGAATCAAGGCAAGAAAGTCTTCTGCTGTATGTTGTGTTTCTTTCTCCATTTATAATTTTAATGCTAAGGAAGTTGTGAAAAATGTTTCATTTGATACATTTTTATCATTTCGAAAATAGATATCATCTTTACTCGAAAAATTTCTAATTTCTGTTCTCCACATCAAATTATTTGTAAAATAATGATCTAAATTCAAAGAAAAGCCAACTGTTTTGAAACCATTCTGTGAATCAGTTGAGATTATTACACCTTTCTCATCAGCATAATATTCGGCACGTGCAGTTGCAGACCATTTTTCATTGAATGTATATTGCCCAACTAAAATAGGACTGTACCAAATATTATAACTGTCTGATCCTTTCGATTTTTGTTGTGCACCAATATCAAAACCTGCGGTTATTGAAAGCTTTTTAATAGGTTTAAAAACAGCATAAAGATGATGGAAATAACGCATTTGACGCAAAGAATCAGGAGTATCGCTACCAATAAACGAGCTGCTGTTGATCGAAAATTTTTCATTTGGTGTGTAAGTAATTTGATGTCCAAAAGCTGGTGTTGAATTACCATCAAGACGCTTGATACGTTGCCAACCATTTAAATAATGCAAACTCATTGCCCATTTGTTATTAGGCGAAATATAACTCAGCTTAACACCAGTTGAAAAATACGGTGAATTCTCTGCTTGAATACTTCGTGTAAGTGTTGCTACATTAGCACCAATTGCGCTTTCAAATCCAATGTGAGAAGGCATAATACCTGCATCTAGCCACAAGTTTTTATTCTTTGAAAGTTTGACACCAATATTTGCTTCGTAAATATTTCTTAAACCATCAGGTTCTGAAGCAAGGTTTGATTGCGTATAAGTTCCTGCCATTAAAGCAAGATTTCCTCGAATTCGTTCATCAGTGTATTGCAATTGAATTGTTCCGAAGTTTAAATTCACCTCATTGTGTCGATTAAACGAATACAAATAATTAGGAAGCTGATTATTTTTTGGTTGATTAAAATCGTACGTATAATAAACTTCTGCATAACCAGAAAGTTTTAATTTCTGAATAGAATCGTTTTGAGCTTGAACATTTAAACCCAAAATAAAAGAACCAAAAGCAAGTATTTTTTTCATTATTTCGATAATTTATCCAATTCGATATTCAGTTTTAAGACATTGATTTTATCAGGACCTAAACTTCCTAATAAAGGTTTTTCAATTTGGTTATCAATCAATTCTTTTACTTTTTCGGGATCTAAACCTCGTGCTTTTGTAATTCGATCAACTTGCACAATTGCTCCTTGAACTGAAATATTAGGATCTAAACCACTTCCACTAGCCGTAATTAAATCTACAGGAACGTCTTCTTTTTTTGCCGTTGGATTTTTTTGAAGAAAATCATTTAAGCGTTTTTCAACTTCTTGCAAATATTCTTCATTATTTGATCCTTTGTTACTTGCGCCAGAACCTGCTGCATTGTAATCTACAGCAGATGGTCGCCCCCAGAAATAATGATCTTTTGAAAACGATTGTCCAATATTTTCGTAATAGTGCTGATTGTTTTTATCGGCAACTAAAAAACCTTTTCCTTGATTTGGAGAAAGTTGAGCAATTCCCCACATAGCTAACGGATATAGTACCATTAAAAGGAGCATTAAGCTAAATGTTAGTAAAATTGCTTTTATACTATTTTGTTTCATTTTGTATTAGTTTTAAAAATTGCTGTTTTGAATTTTATTAATAGAATATTGAACTTGTTCAAAACAGCTCATTACATTAATTAAAAAAATATGGAAATAAAGATGTCGATTAGTTTTATCCCGATAAATGGAACGATGATTCCTCCAATTCCATAAATCAATAAATTTCTTCTCAAAAGTGCACTTGCTCCAATTGGTTTGTATGGAACACCTTTTAATGCTAATGGAATCAAGAAAGGAATAATGATCGCATTGAAAATAACAGCTGATAAAATAGCGGTTTCGGGACTATGTAAATTCATGATATTCAATCCTTGTAAGGCTGGAATTGCTGTAATAAATAAAGCGGGTATGATGGCAAAATATTTTGCGACATCGTTGGCAATACTAAAGGTTGTTAAGGTTCCACGCGTCATTAATAATTGTTTTCCAATTTCAACAACTTCAATTAATTTGGTTGGATCATTATCTAAATCCACCATATTTCCGGCTTCTTTTGCTGCTTGCGTACCACTGTTCATGGCTACACCAACATTAGCTTGCGCTAGAGCAGGAGCGTCATTTGTACCATCGCCCATCATCGCAACCAAACGACCTTCGGTTTGTTCTTTTTTGATGTAATTCATTTTATCTTCCGGCTTTGCTTCCGCAATAAAATCATCTACACCTGCTTTTTCTGCTATAAATTTTGCAGTCATAGGATTATCACCTGTTACCATAACCGTTTTGATTCCCATTTTACGTAAACGAGCAAAGCGTTCTTGAATTCCAGGTTTGATAATGTCTTGTAATTCGATAACTCCTAAAACTTGTTCATTTTGAGAAACAACTAAAGGTGTTCCTCCATTTTGAGCAATTTCATTGGCTCTCATTTGAATTTCGTTTGGAAAAGTATTTCCAGCATTTTCAACCAAATTTTTGATAGCATCTAGAGCTCCTTTTCGAATACGGATTTGATCAAAATCAATTCCTGAACAACGTGTTTCTGCGCTAAAATTGATGAAAATAGGATGTTGAATTGCGTATTTTAATGGATCTATCTGAACTAATTCTACAATTGATTTTCCTTCTGGTGTTTCATCACTCATCGAACTAAGCACTGCTGCTTTTTCTAAAGCTTCCATTTCTATTCCAATTGCAGGATATAAAGCTGTTGCTTTACGATTTCCGATTGTAATGGTTCCTGTTTTATCCAATAATAAAACATCTATATCGCCTGCTGTTTCTACTGCTTTTCCACTTTTTGTAATGACATTTGCGCGCAAAGCTCTGTCCATTCCAGCAATTCCGATTGCGGATAATAAACCTCCAATAGTGGTTGGAATTAAACATACAAATAATGAGATTAAAGCGCCAATGGTAATGGGAACATTTGCATAATCAGCGAAAGGTTTTAGGGTAACCATAACAATGACAAATACTAATGTAAAAGCAGCTAATAAAATGGTTAAAGCAATTTCATTTGGAGATTTCTGACGATTTGCACCTTCAACTAATGCAATCATTTTATCTAAAAAACTTTCTCCTGGTTGTGTCGTAACTTTGACTTTAATTCGATCCGAAAGAACTTTTGTTCCTCCTGTAACCGAACTTTTATCGCCTCCAGCTTCACGAATTACAGGTGCACTTTCTCCTGTAATAGCACTTTCGTCAATTGTAGCTAAACCTTCTATAATTTCACCATCGGTTGGAATTATATCTCCAGCTTCACAGATGAAAATCATATCTTTGATTAGAGCAGAAGACGAAATGATTTCACCATTTTCTAATTTAGCAGGCGTTTCTTCTCGCGTTTTACGTAAACTATCAGCTTGAGCTTTTCCTCTTGCTTCAGCAATTGCTTCAGCAAAATTGGCAAATAATAATGTAAAAAGAAGTAAGATGAAAATTGAAAAATTATACCCAAAACTACCTTGAGATGTTTCACCTAAAAGAATCCAAAAGCAAACTCCTAACATAATTGCAGTACCAATTTCTACAGCAAACATGACAGGGTTTTTATATAAAGTTGCTGGATTTAGTTTGATGAAAGCTTCTTTGAAGGCTGTTTGTACCAATGTTTTTTCAAATAAATTGGTTTTATTTTCTCGTGTCATTTTCTAAAATTTTGGAGTTGAAAAATAATCAGCAATGGGACCTAAGGTTAAAGCTGGAAAAAATGCTAAGGCTGCAACAATTAAGATGATGGCAAAAACAATACTTCCAAAAGTTGCTGTATCGGTTGCTAAAGTTCCTGAACCTTCTGGAACAAAATGTTTTTTTGCTAATAATCCAGCAATTGCAACAGGACCAATTATAGGTAAGAATCGTCCTAAAATTAATACAAAACCAGTTGCAATATTCCAAAATGGAGTGTTGTCTCCTAATCCTTCAAAACCAGAACCGTTGTTTGCAGCAGATGAAGTAAATTCATATAACATTTCACTAAATCCATGATACGAGGAGTTGTTTAAGGTTGATAGTGTTTCACTTGGTATTCCAGCAGCCAAAGCTGTTCCTACTAAAATCAAGAATGGATGTAAAAGGGTAATCATCATGGCGATTTTCATTTCTTTGGCTTCTATTTTTTTTCCAAAAATTTCAGGTGTTCTACCAACCATCAATCCACTAATAAATACCGCTAAAATTACAAATACAAAGAAGTTTAAAATACCAACTCCTACACCTCCATAAACACTGTTGATCATCATAGCTAACAGTTCATTCATCCCAGATAATGGCATTGTACTATCGTGCATAGAATTGACTGAACCTGTAGAAATAACGGTTGTTGCGATGCTCCAAAATCCTGAAGCGGCAGAACCAATTCGAACTTCTTTACCTTCCATTGCACCTAATGAATTATCAATACCGAGTCTTTCAATCATTGGATTTCCTTGCGATTCCATGTAAACATTCGGAATCGTTAAACATAGAAAGCCAACAGTCATGACACCAAACATCATCCAAGCAAATTTTCTGCGATTAGTATAAACGCCAAATGCAAATAACATCGCCAACGGAATCAGCATTTGTGCAATCATTTCCGTCATATTACTTATATATGTTGGATTTTCGAATGGGTGTGCAGAGTTGGTACCAAAGAATCCTCCGCCATTTGTTCCTAAATGTTTTATGGCTATAAAAGCTGCTGCAGGTCCTCGAGAAACTTCCACTTTATTTCCTTCTAAAGTCATCATTTCATCTTTTCCTTCAAATGTCATTGGAGTTCCTTGAAAAATTAAGATTGATGATACAATTACACATAATGGCAATAAAATACGCGTAATCGATTTGATGAAATAAGTATAAAAATTACCTAAAGTTGTCGTTGTTTTTTGTCGAAAGGCTTCAAATAATGTAACTGCTGCTGCCATACCGGTTGCTGCACTCACAAATTGTAAAAACATCAGCCATAATTGCGCTAAATAACTTACGCCTGTTTCTCCTGAATAGTGTTGTAAATTACAATTCACTACAAACGAAATAATCGTATTGAAAGCCAAATCAGGACTCATACTTGGATTTTTATCTGGATTAAAAGGCAACAGACCTTGTGTCATTAATAGGATAAATCCAATGATAAACCAAATCAAGTTAATCGTTAATAATGCACTTAAATGTTGTTTCCAATTCATCTGTTCCTCCGAATTGATACCTGATATTTTGAATAACAACTTTTCTATTGGGGAAATTAATCGGTCTAAAAAAGTTGGTTTATTGAGATAAACACGTGCAATATAATTTCCTAACGGAATGGAAAGAGCGATCGCAACTAAAAATTGTACGATAACGCCAAATATTTCTGAATTCATTTTTACGAATAATTAAGTTTAAAATTTTTCGGGTTTTAATAGCACATATACCAAGTATACAAACAAGGCAATGGCGATGATTAATAAGAAAATCATAATGAATGGATTAGATATTATCAAAAAAGTCAATGGATTTGAAGAATACTCCAAAACATAAAATCCCAGCTAATAGTAATACAATTGTTATCATATTCCTGAATGATAAATTTGTTTAACATATTCTGATTTCAAATTCATTGGAAACAAATTCAAAAATTGTTTTCGGTTTTTGAAATCCGCTTCAATCATCAAAGTAACGGGTAGTATAAACAGATTATTGATGTATGTTTTACCCAAATCATTTGTTTTTGAAAACAATTTTCCTACACTATAACATAGCTGTTTTACACGTGCTGGATTATTATCTAAAATGTTTTGCAGTACTTTACTTTTAAGTTCTTTGACTTCATCTAATGAAATCGTTTGTTTCATTTTCATTTTGTAGATTTTTAAATTTCTCTACATAAGCCAATCAAAATGCCAAAGCAATTAGAATTAATTAGACAAAACAAAATCAATACGTTATGTTTTTATAGATTTTTACTCAAATAAAAAACCCTTCCAAAATGGAAGGGTTTATTTTCATTATGATAAAGTATTTTATTTTAATTCAGTTCATATTCGGCTATTTTTCGATAAAGCGTTGTTAGGCCAATACCTAATAATTCTGCCGTTTTTGTTTTGTTACCTTTTGTAAATTTTAAAACTTTCTGAATATGTTTTTTTTCCATTAAAGCTAATTCTAATGAATTTTCGTTCTGATCAATTTCGCTTGTTTGAATAAATGAAGGAAAATCATTTGTAGAAAGTTCTTCATTTTCCGACAAAATAATAGCACGTTCGATCGTATTTTTTAATTCACGAATATTTCCCGGCCACGAATATTTTTTAAGAAAAAGTAAAGCTTCTTGATTAATAGATTTTATATTTTTTTGATAATATTGATTGAAGTGTTTTATAAACTGATTCACGATTAGTTCGATATCCGAAACGCGTTCACGTAAAGAAGGTAACTCGATATGAAACACAGAAATTCGATAAAATAAATCTTCTCGAAATGTTCCGTTTGCAATTTCCTTTTCCAAATTTCGGTTAGTGGCTGCAATAATTCGTACATCAACTTTTGTAGGTTTTGTTTCGCCGATTTTAATAAACTCACCTGATTCTAAAACTCGCAACAATTTTGCTTGTAAATCCAAGGCCATTTCGCCAATTTCATCTAAAAAAATAGTTCCTAAATGTGCTTCTTCAAACAAACCTTTCTGATCTTTCATTGCGCCTGTAAATGCACCTGCTTTATGACCAAATAATTCACTTTCTAATAAGTCTTT
The DNA here is from genome assembly GCF_029840885.1 of Empedobacter sp. GD03861. Classification (NCBI taxonomy): domain Bacteria; kingdom Pseudomonadati; phylum Bacteroidota; class Flavobacteriia; order Flavobacteriales; family Weeksellaceae; genus Empedobacter; species Empedobacter sp. GD03861. The sequence continues at coordinate 24,329 of NZ_JAOCDJ010000021.1, read as the reverse complement.
ACTAAAAGCCGAACAATTAATTGCAACAAAATTTTGGTTTTTTCTCAAACTTGATTGATGTATAGCTGTTGCAAAAACTTCTTTTCCAGTTCCTGTTTCTCCAGTTAAAAGAACGGTAGCATTCGTTGGTGCAACTTTTTGAGCTAATTGTAAAGCTTGTTCAAAAATTGGAGATTTACCCAATAATAAATTACTGTCTAATTTTGTTGATGTTGTTTCTTGAGAAATTTCATTCTCTTTATTATATTTCACACGATCCAAAGCTCTATACAACAAAGGTAAAATACGATTGTTATCATCCCCTTTTGTAATATAATCAAATGCTCCGTTTTTAATGGCTTGAACGCCGTCAGGAATATTTCCGTAAGCTGTAAGCAGAATAATTTCTATCAAAGGAAATTTTTCTTTGACTTCTTTTGCAAACTCAACACCATTACCATCAGGTAATTTTACATCACATAAAATAACTTCAGGAGTAAGTGTTTTAATTTTCTTAAGCCCTGATTTTAAATCTTCAGCTTGATGTATTTCAAAACCTTCTAATTCGAGAATTCGAGCTAGGAGTGTTCTGATTTTTGTTTCATCGTCTATGATTAAAATTGAATGCATTCTTATTACTTGTGAACAACGAAGGTATTGTTTTTATGCATATAGATTTGAAATAATTATTTAGTTAATTTTAATAATAAGCATGTTTTTCTAGTATGTAATAAAATTTCAAACCATCTCTAGAGTTTTTATATTTATCAATTGTAAAAAAATCCTTCGTCTAAAAAGACAAAGGATTTCTAAAAAACTCAAAATGATGATTTTCTAACCATCAACCTTACTATGTTGTTTTCCGTAGAAAAAGTAAATACAAATTCCGATCACTAACCAAATTAAAAGTCGCCACCAACTTTCCATTGTTAATGAAGTCATTAAATAAACACAAACAATAATTCCCAAAATTGGAACAAATGGAACAAATGGAACTTTAAATTTACGTTCGGCATTTGGCATTTTTTTACGCATCACAATAATTCCAATACAAACTAAAGTAAAGGCAAATAAAGTTCCGATACTTACCATATGACCTAAATCTTTGATTGGTACAAAACCAGCAAAAATGCTCACAAAGACTAAAAAGAATACATTGGTTTTCCAAGGTGTACGAAACTTTTTGTGTACATCTGAAAAGAAAGAAGGTAACAATCCGTCATTACTCATGCTATAAAATACGCGACTTTGTCCTAATAACATCACTAATATAACCGATGTATAGCCTGCGATAATTGCTAAAATCAATACACTTTGTAAAAATGTATAACCTGTTACTGCAAATGCTGTCGCTGCTGGTGACGCATCCCCCTTAAAGGTTTCGTATGGTACCAAACCTGTCATTACCCACGAAAATAATACGTACAAAATGGTACAAATAACCAACGATCCCAAAATACCAATCGGCATTCCTTTCTGTGGATTTTTAGCTTCTTGTGCCGCAGTAGAAACCGCATCAAATCCAACAAAAGCAAAGAAAACAACTGCTGCTCCTGCTGCAATTCCTGGCATTCCTCCGAATTGAGTTCCTGGAATATTTTTAGGAATAAATGGAATATGATTTTCTGGATTGATATGACTCCAACCCAAAATGATAAAAACAATTACGACACTTACTTTTAAAATTACAAGAATATTGTTGATAATTGCAGATTCTTTTGTACCTCTCATTAACACTAAAGAAAGTAGACATACAATAAAGATTGCAGGTAAATTAACCATTCCGCCATCGGCTGGAGCGTGCAACAATTCTTGAGGTAAATGAATATTAATTCCTTGCAAAAATTTATCGACGTAAGCCGACCAACTCACACTTACAGTTGCCGCTGCCAAAGCATATTCTAACACCAAATCCCAACCGATAATCCAAGCAATAAACTCTCCCATTGTTGCGTAAGAATACGTATAAGCACTTCCAGCAACTGGAATCATTGAAGCAAATTCGGCATAGCAAAGTCCTGCAAAAGCACAACCAACTGCGGCTAAAACAAACGATAAAGTGACTGCGGGACCTGCATGATCTGCCGCTGCAATACCTGTTAAACTAAATAATCCAGCACCGATGATAGCGCCAATACCCAAAGCAACTAAGGCTCCCGAAGAGAGAGATCTTTTTAAACCACCTTCCGTTTCTTGCGAATCTTCTATTAACTTCGCTAATGGTTTAATTTTCCAAATTGACATAAAAATACATGTATTAAAACTTGACGAAATGTAAAGTGTTTCAGATATATTTTTAAAATTCGAAAAATAAATTTTATTTTTTTTGGATATATTTCTATAGAAAAACTTAATATTTACGAATAATATAATTAGAAATTAATATTAAAACGCAACTTTAAATTATTCATAAAAATTAAATCATATTTTAATAAAACTAAATCCAATAAATTAAATAAATACGAATAAAATTATTTTTTACTTATTTTATTGAGACAAAAAAACCTCGAAAATAATTTTCGAGGTTTTGTATTATTTTATTGAAATGATCTTCTTATTCTGCAATACTTGGAACTGAAACCAATTCGTTTGTATCAGCATCATAATCTATTTCATCAAAACTAAATCCAAACAATTGTAAGAATTCATCATGATAACCTTTGATATCAGAAATTTCTTTGATGTTCTCAGAAGTTACAATTTTCCATAAATCATCTACTTCTTTTTGTACATCTTCGCGCATTTCTAAATCATCGATACGAATACGTCCATTTTCGTCCAAAGGAACTTCTCCGTTTGCAGTATACAAGCGCTCTGCAAACAAACGTTGCATTTGCTCGATTGTACCTTCATGAATTCCTTTTGCTTTCATTACTTTGTACAATAACGAAATATATAATGGCACAACTGGAATAGCAGAACTAGACTGTGTTACCAAAGCTTTGTTTACAGAAACGTAAGAAACACCATTCAAATCTGACAATAATTCGTTGATAACTGGAACCGTTTTTTCTAAATCGTTTTTAGCCATACCAATCGATCCATCTTTGTAGATTCTATGCGTCAATTCTGGCCCTATGTATGAATAAGCAACAGTTTTTACACCTTCAGCTAAAACACCAGCAGCTTTCAAATCTTCCATCCAAAATTTCCAATCTTCACCTCCCATTACAGCAATTGTATTATCAATTTCTTCTTGAGATTCAATCGGATCAATTGTAATATCTGTAACTTCTGCTGTATGAAAATCTACTGTTTTATTTGTAAATGGTTCACCAATTGGTTTAAGAACTGATGAATACGCAACACCTGTTTTTGGGTGTGTACGACGAGGCGAAGCTAAACTGTAAACTACTAAATCTACTTGACCTAAATCTTGTTTGATTAAATCAATCGTTTGTTGTTTAATCTCATCAGAAAAAGCATCTCCATTAATACTTTTTGCATACAAACCAGCTTCTTGCGCTTCTTTCTCAAAAGCAGCTGTGTTGTACCACCCCGCAGTCCCCGGTTTTCTTGGTGCAGCAGGTTTTTCGAAGAAAACACCTATTGTTGCAGCATTATATCCAAAAGCAGCTGTAATACGAGATGACAGACCAAAACCTGTCGAAGCTCCAATTACCAATACTTTTTTTGGTCCTTCGGCTGAAATATTTTTTGATTTTACGTACTCAATTTGATTGTGAACATTTTTTGCAGTTCCCTCAGGGTGAGTCGTAATGCAAATAAAACCTCTTGTTCTTGGTTGAATAATCATTATACTTAATTTAGTCGCATAAATTTATAAAATAAATTCTATATAACGAAACGATCTTTTTGTACATAAAATCATTCTATTTTTGAGATAATTAATAGGAATACTGATTTCGATTTACTATATTTACAATTACTCAAAACCTACTTACCTATGAAAGATATTCACATAGGCTCTTTAATCAAAAAAAGAGTCGACGAACTTGGAATTGATATATCCCGTATCAAGGGCTTCTTCAAAACTTATTCTGAAAAAGAAATTAATGCTCAATATTTAAGTAAAAGCATACAAACAGACGATTTATTAAAATGGTCGAAGTTGTTGGAATATGATTTTTTTAGAATTTATACGCAGCACATTATTTTATTTGCTCCTGTTGGAAAAAACGCCGCAACTTCAACATCCCCTAAAAGCTCTGTTTTACCAAATTATCGCAAAAGTGTGTATACAAAAGAGATTATAGATTTTGTATTGAATTTATACACTGAAGAAAAAAAGAAAATTCAAGAAATTTCAAATGAATACAATATCCCTAAAAATACCATTCATAATTGGATAAAAAAATACCTACCACAAAATTAAATCTTACTCACTATGGAAAAACCAAACTACCAAAAAATCTATCAAGACATTATTAAACGCAATTTCCCTGAAAAAATAGAACAGACAAAAAAATTGTTAAAAAAGAATATGAATGTTTTGGATATCATGAAGGTATCAGAAATACTGAATGCAAACAAAACAGCCGAAAATCAAAAGCATAAATCCTACGATTTGAATTCTGTTTTAGAGATTTTAAAAATTCAGCAAAAAAATAATTACACCAATACTTTTACTGCTGATAAGTTTAAAATCAGTCGAAATACTGTAGCTAAATGGCGTAAAATATATGGGTATTAAAAAACGGTTTCAAAAAGAAACCGTTTTTTTTTATTTATCTATTATTTTTATCCTCTTTTATTACTTTATGTACCGCTAAAGTTGCAAACGGAATAAATGCGTACATCACATAAATGATAAAGTCTTCGTCATCCCATTTATATATTCTTCTGACTCTAAAAAGTAAAATCAAGTAAGCTGTAAACCAAAAACCGTGAAAACAACCGGCAAATGGCATTGGCAACACATAATCGAATTGATATTTAATTGGCATTGCGACCAAAAATAAGAGCGTACAACTTATCGTTTCCCACACACATGATGTGCTAAACCATTTTTTTAACTTTTCGTCAGATACGTTTAACATTTTGCAAATTTAATCGTTTATTGATAGTAGAGGTATGATAATCATTAGTTAAAAAGGTTATTTTTACTCAATTATTGAAATAACTATTAATATTTATGATAATTAAATGTTATAATTATTATTATTTATGATAATTAAATGTTATAATTATTATTATTTATGATAATTATGCATAATAATTATCAATATTATTTATTAAATTTGTAAAAATCCAAAACCTCATAATTAATGCACGTAGATAATTTTCTTTCAAAAAAATTCAATTTAGCTTTACCCTACTGGACAATTATCTGTCCCATTCTTGCCATATTTTCACTAACTATAGCCGAAGGATTTAAAGATCAGATGTGGTTTTCTGGAGTCTTAGGAATCATTTTAATTTCAGCCGTTTTATCAGCTGTACATCACGCAGAAGTTGTAGCGCATAAAGTTGGAGAACCTTTCGGAACCATTATTTTGGCCTTAGCCATTACAGTTATCGAAGTTTCGTTAATTGTTTCATTAATGATGTCCGAACCTACCGGCTTTCCTTCAGTTTTGGCTAGAGATACCGTTTTTGCTGCTGTAATGATCATTCTTACCGGAATTATCGGAATCTGTTTATTGGCTGGAGGAGTTCGCTATAGAGAACAAAATTTTATCAAACAAGGTGTTTCAACTGCTTTAATTACTTTAGTTGCAATATCTATATTAACCTTAGTTTTACCTAATTTTTTAACTTCAGAAAAAGGAGGAGAATTTTCGACAAGTCAATTAATTTTTGTAGCAATTATTTCGTTGATTTTATATGGCGGATTTATTTCCGTCCAAACCATTCGTCACCGTGATTATTTCTTACCACAAAGTAGCAAAGATAATGTAACATCAGAATTGCATGTCGAAAAACCAAATTTACTTACAACGATTTCGAGTTTGGTTTTATTATTAGTTGCTTTGTGTGCAGTTGTTTTGTTATCAAAAAAATTATCGCCAACCATCGAAACAATTGTGATGGATTTAGGCGCTCCAAAATCATTGGTGGGAATTATAATTGCCGGAGTTATCTTATTACCAGAAGGTTTAGCTGCATATAAAGCAGCAAAACAAGACCGTTTACAAACAAGTCTTAACTTGGCTTTAGGTTCTGCATTAGCTTCAATTGGATTAACAATTCCTGCAGTAGCAATTGTTTGTTATTTCACAGGATTGGAAGTTACATTAGGAATAGATGCAAAATCATCTATCTTATTAGTATTATCCTTGTTCACTGTTTATTTATCATTAAATTCTGGTCGAACAAATATTCAGCAAGGAATTGTTTTATTAACACTTTTTGCCACGTATTTATTTACTACAATAGTTCCATAAAGGAAATTAAAAGACATAAAAAAAACGACTCAAAATTAAATTTTGAGTCGTTTTTTGTTTTTATTTTTTTGGTAAAGAAACCATATTCGAATCTAATTTTTGATCTTTTTCTAAGAATATTTTTCCTCTCAAAATACTTTGAATTGTATTGATTAACTCTTTTTCGAAAGAATCTCTTAATTGAGATTGATGAAAAATCAACGAAACTTCTCGCGTTGGAACTGGCGACTCAAAGTTTTTGACAAATTTCTTATATTCTTGTGGCAAATCATCTGCAACCAAAGCAGGCAACAAAGTCATTCCGTATCCATCGTTTGCTAATTTAACTAAAGCTTCAAAACTTCCTGAATCTAACTTAATCGGACGATTTTTTAGATTTGAAGTATCACATAAAGCCAACACATTATTTCTGAAACAATGTCCTTCTTGCAAGATTAATAAATCAGAAGTGTTTAGATCATCTTCATTGATTTTATCTTTGTCAGATAAGCGATGCCCGTTTGGCACATAAGCCACCAATGGTTCATAATAAAGAGGTTTTTCGATAATTTGATCCTCGAAAAGTGGCGAAACCACAATTCCAAAATCCAACGAACCATCTTTTATTCCTTTTATAATTTTATCCGTTTGCAATTCTTTGATAATAAGATTTGATTTCGGATTATTTTTCTGAAATGTTTTATAAAATAATGGTACCAAAGAAGGTAAAACAGTAGGAATAACACCAATAATGAAATCACCTTCTAATAAACCTTTTTCTTCGTTTACCAAGTGTTTCATTCGGTTAGCTTCCATTAAAATTGTTTTTGCTTGCGCAACAATTTTCTCTCCAATTTGAGTGATTTTGATTGGATGCGATGTTCTATCGAAAATATCAATATTCAATTCTTTTTCCAATTTCTGAATCTGCATACTCAATGTTGGTTGAGTTACAAAGGATTTATCAGCAGCAATTGTAAAGTTCTTATGCTCAGCCACTGCCAGCACATATTGTAATTGTACTAATGTCATATATAAAAATTGATATCTATAAATTTTTGTGATAAAGATATACATTATTATATTATCAATCTATATCATAAATCATAATTTAATCCATAAAAAAAGCCCGAATAAATTCGAGCTCATATTAAATATAAATTTAATTATTTGTTTAATTGTTTCTGAATTTCAGCTGTCCAATCTTGTAATTTTTTTGCGTCTTCTGGTTTCAAAGTTTGAGTAAAACCTTGTAATTCTTTTTGGAAATCTACTGATTGTTTTGTCAATTCAGCTAATTTATTTGCATCACCAGCAGTTGCAGCTAATTTCATATCAGCAGCCCATTTGTTGTATTTCCCAACAAATTCAGTAATTTTTGGATCAGAGAAAGTTGGTAAATCTTTTGCTACATCAGCAATTTTATCCATTGTCTCTTTACCAGCTTCTACTTGGTCTTCTACTGTATTTGCTACATTTTCTTGTGTGTTTTCTACTTTTGCATCTACTTTTTCTTTTTCAGATTTACAAGAAGATAAAGAAACCACACCTAATACTGCAGCAGCTAAAAATAATTTTTTCATTTTAAATTAGAGTTTTATAGTTAATATTATTGATTGTTGAATATAAACAAATCTAACGATTTATTTTTGTTAATTTTTCAATTTTCTTTCGAAAATTGAACTTCATACAAATTGGCATAATAACCATGTTTTGCTAACAATTCACTGTGTGTTCCTTGCTCAACAATCATTCCATTATCCATTACAATAATTTTATCTGCGTTCTGAATTGTTGCTAAACGATGCGCAATGATGATAGAAGTTCTGCCTTGCGTTAGCTTATCTGTTGCTTTCTGAATCAATTCTTCCGACTCGGTATCAATCGATGATGTTGCCTCATCCAACACCAAAATCTCTGGATTATAAATATATGCTCTCAAAAACGAAATCAATTGACGTTGACCTACAGAAAGTGTCGAACCACGCTCGCTTACCTCACTGTAATAGCCTTTTGGTAGTGACATGATAAAATTATCAATTCCAATAATTTTCGCAGCATTTTGTACTTCTTCCAACGAAATATCTTTATTTCCTAGAACAATATTGTCATAAATTGTTGTATTAAATAAGAAAACATCTTGCAAAACAACCGCAACGTGTTGACGTAAATTTTTCAATTCCATATCATGGATATTTACATCGTCTATTTTAATTGTTCCAGAATCGATGTCATAAAAACGACTCAATAAATTAATTATAGTAGATTTTCCAGCACCTGTTGCTCCTACAATTGCAATTTTTTCACCTGGTTTTGTCGAAAAAGAAATTCCTTTCAACACCAAATTATTCGGAACATAAGAAAACTTCACATTTTCAAAATCGATTTTACCTTTTACATGATCCAACTTTATTGTTCCATTATCTGGCAACGTTTGATCATCATCAATAATTTTGAACACACGATCTGCTCCTACCAAACCACGCTGAATGGTATTGAAACGTTCTGCAATTGCGCGCATCGGTGCCGTTAACAACGTAACATATTGTGTAAATGCAATTAAATCACCAACTGAAACATCTCCATAAACAGCAGTTCTCAATCCTCCAAACCAAATCAAACTTCCTGTTGCTAAAGCCGAAATAATATCGACAACAGGAAACATTAATGAAAAATAGAAAACTGTTTTTAGATAATTTTTCTTTAAATCATTATTAATCGAAACGAATTTATTGTATTCTGCTTGCTGACGATTAAAAACCTGAATAATATTCATTCCTGTTAATCGTTCTTGCACAAACGTATTCAGCTTCGCTACAATTGTACGTTCTTCTTGGTAAACATTTTTCAATGCTTTTTGAAATAATCGTGTAATAATCATCATCAATGGAAGAATCACAATCACAACCGTTGCTAAAACCCAGTTCATCCAATACATCACAACAACGATGAAAATGATTTTTAGTACATCGCCCAACATCACTAAAATTCCGTCATTGAAAACCTCAGCAATCGTTTCAATATCAGAAACTGAACGTGTTACCAAAACTCCATTTGGCGTTTTATCGAAGTAACCAAGCTTGAATTTGATCAAATGATTATACAAACGAACGCGTAATAAACGGATAACTCGTTGTGCAACAACATTCGCTAAATAAACCATAAAAAAAGACAAAATTCCTTCGAAAACTAACACCAAAGATAGTTTCACGATTTGCATTTGAAGCCCTGGTAAATCTTTTGTCTGAATATAATCGTCGATGATATTTCCCGTTAAATACGGACGATAAACAGAAAAACAGGCACTAAAAACCGCTACAAAAACCACCGACCAAAACATCACTTTGCTTTGCGCTCCGATTTGCAAAACACGTTTTAATCCATTAAAATCAAACGATGTATTCTCATTATTTGAACTCATTTTTAAATAATTCTTTTGGATACTGAACATCCACCAAATACAATCCTTGCGCTGGCGCCGAAGCTCCTGCAGAAGAACGTTGTTTCTGCTCAATAATTTCTTCAAAATCCTGGATAGAAATTTTTCCTAATCCAACTTCAACCAATGTTCCAACAATTGCACGCACCATATTTCGTAAAAAACGATCGGCTGTGATCTGAAAAATCAATTGACCATTTTCATTTTTTCGCCAAAACGCTTCTCTTACATCACAAATATTTGTTTTCACATCGGTATGTAATTTAGCAAAACTTCCGAAATCTCCTTGCTTAATTAACAATTTTGCTGCTTCATTCATTTTTTCAATATCCAATTCTCGGTTAAAAATCCAAGCACTATCAAACGCAAAAGGATCTTTGAAAGGCGAAATAAAATAATTGTACGAACGCGAAGTTGCATCAAAACGAGCATGCGCTTCATCATCCATCAAAAATAAACGATAAGCAGCTATATCCTTTGGTAAAAAAGAATTTAACTTTTTGATTATATCAACCGATAATTCTTCTTCATAATCAAAATGAACAAACATTTTTTTTGCATGAACACCAGCATCTGTTCTTCCCGCTCCTACAATCGAAATTTTTTTTCTTAATAGTTTAGACAACCTGTCTTCAATCACTTCTTGAACCGAAATTTGATTGGGTTGAATCTGATAACCAAAATAATTTTTTCCGTTGTATGCTAATTCTAAAAAATATCGCAATTGTTGTAAATTTGAGCAACAAAAATACAACCTTTTGAAGAAAATTCTTTTACTTTCGGACACGCATTCTTATATCGACGATAGAATTTTGGAATATGCGCAACAAGCAGACGAAATTTGGCATGCTGGCGATATTGGCGATATTTCTGTAACCGATAAATTAGCTGAAATAAAACCTTTGCGTGCTGTTTATGGAAATATTGATGATAATAAAGCTCGCGCAGAATTTCCGCTCAACAACAGATTTACGTTAGAAGGTGTTGATGTTTGGATTACACATATTGGCGGTTATCCAGGAAAATATAATCCTACAATACGAAAAGAAATCACAGAAAATCCTCCAAAATTATTTATTTGTGGACATTCACACATTCTAAAAGTAATGCCTGATAAACAATTAGGGTTAATTCATATGAACCCTGGCGCAGTTGGTAAACACGGTTTTCAGAAAGTTCGTACAATGTTACGGTTTGAGTTGAATAAAGGAAAAATTGAGAATTTGGAAGTGATTGAATTTAAGAAATGATTTTCGAATCTCGCATTTCGAGATTCGAAGTTCGCATTTCGCTTTATTTCGCTAACTTGAATTCTTTCAGAATAGTAACAAACTTCGAATTAGTGATATATTCTCTAAATTCGTGCGAATCTTGTCCAGAAAAATCTGTTTCTTCTAAGAATGTATAATTTTTAGAAAGCTCATCATATAAATCTTTTTTGTAACCAAAATCTGTCGCAATCAAACTTCGAGATAAAACCCCAATCTTTCCTTTCCCTAATACATAATCCGTATTATTTATCGTGATATGCATGCGTTTTAACTGAGGTGTAAAGGTTTTTAATTGATTATTATCCAATGTGAAATCAACTTTTCCAATCGCAGGTGCCAACATAATGCTGTAAATTTTATTATTATTTTCTAACAAAGTTTCTGCATTCGTAAAATCGACATGATGCGCAGTTTCAGCACGTTTTATCTCACTTTCACGCAACGAAGGATTCACCAACGAGCTCAAAACAACCGATGCGCCACGACTATGCGAAATCAAATAAACGTCTTTGTTATGAATGACATTCAAAATTCTACGAAGCCCGAAAACACCCGCCATTTGGCTATTTGTCGTTGCACTTACCCAAACTTTTGCAGTACCAAAAAGACTCTCGTTCACCAATCCATCCCAATAAAAATTAATCACCTCATCATTCGAAGAATTAATATTCATATAAGTTTTGGCTTTATTGTAATTTTTCAGGCTAAACAAATAATCATTATCAATTCCATGCACAAAAATGATGACACGTTTCTTATTTTTAACTCTTTTTTCGATATTTTTTAAACGCAAACTTTCATAAGAAGTTAATTGATTTTGAAAGTTGTTTTCAGTCGCAATTTTCATCAACGAATAATCTCTACGACTTGCATTTCTAGGAGGTTTACCATACGATTTCAACCAATTATCTGGGTAAAAATTTCCGTTTTGATCCACAAAAGAACTTGTTGTATTCGGTTGAATAAAATTATTTGGATTCTGAGAAGTTGGCACATTATGTATTGCTGCACATGACGTTAAAAAACTAATCACGAAGATATAAAACAAGTTTTTCATATGATAAAAATTGGTATGCGAAGTAACTACAATTTTCTTTATTTCGCAATAGATTTTGCACCTTCAACCATAAGTTTAACAAGGTTTTAAGTGAAATATACGATCAAACAAATTCTAACCGAAAAAAAATCATCGTGGTTGAAATGACCCAACAAAACGATGGAAATATTATCAAGAATGGAACAGAGCGTTATTTTTTCATTACAGAATTGACAAAGAAATTTTGAGAGAATTAGTTCCAAAAGATTTAGAAATTGATGAAATAAATGATTCTGATTGGGTCTCAATTATCGCATTTACAATGGAAAAAATTCGACCTCGTTTTTTGCCTGCACTCTCTCCTACTTCTGATTTTGACGAAATTAATTTGAGAACATATCTCACAAAAAATGGAAAATCTGGTATTTATTTTTCATCGATTCGAGACCAGATTTAATGCATTATTCAGAAGGTGTGCAAGTTGTCGCTTGGAAAAGGATAAAGTTTAACAATTAAATTTTCTTTCTCAATAAATGTTGCATTCCATTGAACCATTCTCGTTGAGAACCATCATCTATATAACCAACTTTTAGATACAAATCATATGCTGATTTATTTTTGAAATTAACCGCTAAAACCAATTCATCAATTGTAGGAAAATTATCTTTTACAAAATCATCCATCAAACTCATCGAAATTTTTCCGTAACCTTTTCCTTGAAACTCAGGGTTTATTGATAAAGAACGCAACAACAACGAATTCGTATTATTCGTCATCTCCAATTTATCGTCACCATAGTCTAACACAAAAAAACCAATTGGTTCATCATCTAACAAAATTGTAATTGGTTTTGCATGTCCATCTGTGCGTAATTTCAAACGCTCAAAAGTCTCGCTAGGTAAGGCTGTAAAAGAAATTTGATCTTCTGGTAAATGATATAACAAAGCATTGTGATGTTTAATTTCTGTATGTTTGAGTTGAATTGTTGGCATAATCATTATTTTCAAATAAAAGTAATCAAAACATTCTAAATCCTATGTAAAAACAACAACGTTTATCTATTAAATTATAGTCAATTACTGCACAAAATTTAAACTCATTCTAACCAAAATAGTTTTTAAATTGTAGTAAATATCAGTCTAAATCTACAATTATGGATGATCAAAACAAGTTAAATATTCAAATAGGAACAAGTCAAAATACAGATGGTATCTATATAGAAATCACAGAAAATGGACCTTATATCTTGCACGGAAAACCTAAAATTGTTCAGCAGTTTATCATTCCAAATCAGCAAGGAATTTCTGTCAATTACCAAGAAGGAGAAAAATTTGAAGCAAAAGATACAACTTATCTTTGTCGTTGTGGACAATCTTTTAATTAGTCTTTTTGTGATGGAACACATGCTTAGATGAGATTTCAAGATGGTTTACCAAAGCAACAAAAAGTAAAAGGATTTTTTTTTAATAAATGATATTAACATAAAACGCTCAAGAAAATCTTGAGCGTTCAATATAATAATGATGTTTATATTTTTTAATTATTAATTACACCAGAGCCTAAAAGTTCGTCTTCAACATACCAAGCACAGAATTGACCTTCTGTAATTGCAGATTGAGGGTTTTCAAATTCAACATACATTCCGTTTTCAGCTTTGTGTAAAATTGCTCTTTGCAAAGGTTGGCGGTAACGAATACGCGCCATCACTTCCATTGTTTCGTCGGTTTTCAAAGTTAAATCTTCGCGAACCCAATGTACTTCCTCTTCTTTTATAAACAATGCTTTCTTCAATAAACCTGAATGATCAGCGCCTTGACCTGTGTAAATAACATTAGTCTCTACATCTGTATCAATAATAAACAAAGGTTCTACTTTTCCTCCAACTCCCAATCCTTTTCGTTGACCGCGAGTGAAATAATGTGCGCCTTGATGTTTACCTACAATATCTCCGTCTTCTTGTTTGTATGAGAAACCTTTTGCTTCGAAATCTAATGCTTCATATTTATTTTCAAAAGTTGGAATTTCTCTTTTATATCCGTTCCAATCTTTGGCTATTTCTACAATTACACCTTCTTTTGGTTTTAATTGTTGTTGCAAAAATTCAGGTAAACTAACTTTTCCAATAAAACATAAACCTTGCGAATCTTTCTTATTCGCTGTAACCAAGCCTTGCTCTTGCGCAATTCTTCTTACTTCTGGTTTTTCTATATCTCCAATTGGGAATAATGCTTTGCTTAATTGATCTTGCGACAATTGACACAAGAAATACGATTGATCTTTATTGTTATCGTTACCTTTTAACAATTGAAAAATCTCTTTTCCATTTTCATCAATTGTAGAAGTTTTTCGTGCATAATGCCCTGTTGCTACATAATCTGCACCAAGTTCTAAAGCTGTTTTCAAAAACAAATCGAACTTAATTTCTCGGTTACATAACACATCAGGATTTGGTGTTCTTCCTTGCTCGTATTCATTGAACATATAATCTACAATACGTTCTTTGTACGAATCAGACATATCAATTACCTGAAAAGGAATATCTAATTTTTTAGCTACCAACAAAGCGTCTGCACTATCTTCTATCCATGGGCATTCATCTTCCAACGTTACCGATGCATCGTTCCAATTACGCATAAATAATCCGATCACATCATAGCCTTGCTCTTTTAGCAAATAGGCTGTAACACTTGAATCTACTCCTCCAGAAAGTCCTACGACAACTCTTTTCATCTTAAAAAATTTCAGTCTACAAAGTTATAAAATAATATTCGACGAATGAATATCATACATCAATCTATTTTTTGAATGATTTTGGCTGAAAAAATAAGATAAAAATAAGCGTACAAATTCCAGTTAAAAATGGATAATATAAGTTAGATAACACATCAACCGAAGAAACCTTTGTTGCACTTGAAATTGTATTTGCAGCTGCAACCGCTGCCAAAACTTGCGCACCATAAGGTAAGATTCCTTGTACAAAACACGAAACCGTATCCAAAATACTTGCCACACGTTTTCCCTCTAAATCATGATGATCAGAAATATCTTTTGCAATTTTACCACAAATCAAAATTGTAATCGTGTTATTTGCCAAACAAGCATTCGCCAAAGCTGTAAGCGACGCAATACTCATCTCAGCCTGACGTTTTGTTTTAATATTTTTGGTTAGATGATAAATGATAAAATCTAATCCACCATTCAAACGAATAATTCCAACAATTCCACCAATAATTAAACAAATAATACTCAACTCAAACATTCCTTTAAAACCTTCATTAATAGAAGAAACTAAGTCTAGTAAAGGAACACCAGAATAGAACAAACCAATTCCAAGAAACGAAAGAATTCCTACAATTAAAGCCCAAATCACATTAATTCCAGAGATTGCTAGTCCAAAAACTAATAGATAAGGTAAGATTAAAATCAAGTCAAAATCTAACTGTTTTCCTTGGAAATTGGTTGTGTCAAAATGTTGAGAAAGTGAAAAATATATAATCGTCGAAACAATAGCTGCTGGAACTACTATTCGAAAATTAGTTTTAAATTTAGATTTCATGCTCACTTCTTGCGTACGTGTTGCAGCAATTGTTGTATCAGAAATAAATGATAAATTATCGCCAAACATCGCTCCACCAACCACTGCACCTAACAAAATTGGCATAGAACCTGGGATCATTTTATCCATTTGCACTGCAATCGGAGCAACAGTTACAATTGTTCCAACCGATGTTCCCAAAGCCGTCGCAATAAAACAAGACAACAAAAAGAAACCTGCTACAATAAAGGAAGAAGGAAGATAATTCAAAAATAAATTCACTGTTGATTCTACAGCACCAATTGTAGATCCTAAACTTCCAAACGCTCCAGCGAGAAGAAAAATTAAAATCATCAACATAATTGTTTCTTCACCCGCATTCTTACAAAAAGCCTCGGCTTTCGTATGAAATGAAACCTTAGGGAATTGAACAAATGCAATTACTAATGCTAACATGAAAACAACCAATGCTGGAACAGAATAAAAATCGTTCAGATAAATAGATGCCGAAAAATAGACAAGTATGAAAATGATTAAAGGCAATAAAGCCCAAAAATTTCCTTTTTTTATGATCATATTACTAAAAATTCAGAAAAATATTCTGCAAATATCTATCGAAATTTTAAAACATGAAAATCAAATATTTATTGATTTATAAGTTTTTAGGACAGTAGAATAAAAAAAGGAACATCTTTCGAAAGATATTCCTTCATTTAGAAAAATTTTCTAAAAACTGTATTTTTATTTCGCAATTAATTTATTTGTTTGTGTAATTGCGCGCTCATTTTTTTCTTCAATCCAAGTTTTACCTTTTATTTTTCGCATCACATTATCGTATGTACGCATCAAAAATATGTTATAAATCGCTTCGGACAAATTTTTTGGTTTATGTGCCAACGAACGCAAACTCATCGAAAAACCTGGCGTCAAATATTTCATATAATGCCACCAACCTTCTGGCATATAAAGCATTTCTCCGTGTTTTAAGTCTGCTACCATCGGATTAATATTTTTCAACGCTGGCCATTTATCGAAATCTGGATTATCAAAATCAATATCTTCTCGACAAATTACCGAATGCGGAATTTTGTACATATACTTCGAATCCTCTGGCGGAACAATAATACAGCGTTTTTTTCCTGCAAAATGGAAATGCAAAATATTCGCTAAATCGATATCATAATGCATAAAAACATTCGATCCTTCACCTCCAAAAAATAACATTGGCATCGATTTGAAAAGATTCAAACCCAAATCTGGCATTTTATAATCTTGTTGCAATTGCGGAACTTGACTCATCAAATTGTACAAAAATATACGCAAATCTGTCGGCTCACTTTGCAACAAATCTACATATTCAGACATTTTCATCTTTGCTACTGGTTCATTTACTTTCTTCGTATAATCAACCGGATCATTATTGTATAAAGGGACAACCTTGTTGCCTGCAACTTGTTTTATATACTCAAAATTCCACTTTTCGTACGCAGGCCAATCCTCTGTAATTCGCTCTACTACAACTGGTTTTTGAGGTTTAACGTAATATTTCTGAAAATCTTTTGCAGAAATACTTTCTACTCTTTCAACTTCTGTGAAATTAAAATTCATCTTTTATGTAAAATAAAGTGCAAATTTACTTAACTTTTTTGTTAAATCTGAAAGAAGCAATTATTAAACCAATCTTTTTTAAATATGATTTAATAATTATTTCTGATTTGATGATTTATTTAATATACATTGAACTTTACTATAACTGATGATAGAAAACACATCAATTCTTTCATTATCTTTACATTGAATTTTTAAAATCGATTCGTTGAACACAAAAAATCTATTTTTTTCCATTTTTTTTATTCTACTGAATACATTTTGTTGTGCACAGCAAATTTTTCCGTATTTGGAACTTCAAAATGAAGAAGATTTTGAAAAAATAGAAGCAATTTCTCTCGAAAATGACTATAATTTTCATCATTTATTGGGTAATTTGAGTCATAATTTTACTTTTCAGAACAATTCTTCGGAAGATATTTCGGCTAAATTTATTTATCCTTATCAAGCTTCTCAAAATGTGTACGAATTAAAAGCTTTTGTAAATGATAAAGTTTTCGAAATTCAATCCAAATCGATTGTAGATATTCGAAAAGAGTTAAAAAATATTGATGCTTCAACTATTTTTAAAAATCAACAAAACAATCAAGTTTTACAATTAGATTTAGGAAAAATTCCTGCACATGCTACACTAAAAATTAAGCTAAAAGTTTCGAAAATTGTTGAAGAAAATAATTTGAATTATCAAGTTTCGTTTTTAGAATTTATCGTGAAACGAACAGAATCTTTTACCCAAATTCATCGTTGGAACAATCAATTGAATGGTTTTCCGAAAAACATAAATTCAGATATTCATCTTTCGGGAAATTTTCCGATTTCAAAAATTGTTTCTGATTTAAAATTTTCAAAGGAAGATGATCGAAATTATGTTTCAAAAAATTCGGATAAAAAGATTCCAACTCTTCAATATGCTTATACAAAAAATGAACTACAAACCGGAATTGAAACGTTTACTGAAAATGGTTGCGATTATTTTTTAGGAACAATTGAACCTGCAAATAATCCTTCTAAATATAATGCTCCACGAGAATTTTTGTTCGTTTTGGATGCTTCTGGTTCTATGATGAATCAACCAATTGAAACTTCCAAAAAATTGATGAATCAACTTCTTCCAAATCTAAACGAAACAGATAAATTTAATGTGTTGGTTTATTCTACGAAAAATGAATTAATTTTTAATTCTTCTCAATTTCCAACGAAAGAAAACATCAATTTAGCTTTAGAAAAAATTAATTCTTTGAGTGGAACTGGCGAAAAATTATTGGATGAAGCAATAGAGCAAATTCAGAAAAATCCTTTTGATAAAAATTATAAACGAATCATTGCAATTATTTCTGATGGAGCGATAAATTTGAATGAAACGGTTTACAATTCACTCCGAAATTATGCAAAAGATACTCAATTTATAACATTAGGAATTGGAAAGGAATTGGACTATCATGCGATGAATTTCATAAGTTTAGCAACAGGAACGCTTCCGATTACGGTCAATGAACCAAGAGAATTGAATCAGAAAATAACACAATTTCTGCAAGCTGTTTTGAATTCTTCTATTTATCATCTTAAAGTTCAATCATCCCAAATCAACCTCAACGAAACGTTTCCGAAGAATTTCAATACGTATTTAGCTCAAAATTCTGTCAATTTTGTTTCACGCGATTGTAATCGTCGTTATCCAAAAAAAATAGAAATTATTGGTAATCAATCGAACCAAAATTTCACTCAAAATTTTGAAATCAAACAACCAAATCCAAGTGAATTTACCGAAGCAATTAAGTTTTATTGGGCAAAACAAAAAATTGATTATCTCTTAAAAGATGAGGAACGTTGCGGTGAAATGTGCAAAAAAGATGGACGATATCGAAAAGAAATTGAGAAAATTGGAACTGAATTTAACATTTCAACACCTTATAATTTATTGATCCAGAAAGGAAATATAGAAAATTACAACAATGATTATGATACAGATGGCGATGGCGTGATGGATATCGAAGATGAATGTCCGTATATAAAAGGAAATCGTTTTGGAAATGGCTGTCCTGAAAATAATTTGAGTGATAAAAAGATTGGAAATTATGTTCAAGATTATTCAAATTATTTAATGGAAACCGTCGAATTTGATTTTGATAAAGCTGAAATCAGAGCTATTGATTATCCAAAATTGGATGAAGTTGTTGCAATTATGAAACGAAATCCATCACATCATTTTGTTATCGAAGGTCATACAGATGCGGTTGGAACAGAATCTTACAATATAGATTTATCACAACGAAGAGCAAACGCTGTGTTGAATTATTTGGTAGAAAAAGGTCTAAATAAAAATCGATTTTCAATTTCCGCTAAAGGCTTTTCAGACTTGAAACACAAAGAATGTAATCCTGCTGCAAATTGTATTGATTGGAAAAATTTTGAGAATAGACGAGTTAGATTTAAGATAAAATAATTATTGTAACAAAAAAAGACCAAGCTTTCACTTAGTCTTTTGTATCTTATAATAATTAACAGCTTAAGAAATTCTTTCAATCAAAGCCATGTAGAATCCATCATAATTAGTTTGAGATGGATAATGCATTTTATCTGAAACCATTTTATAATTTGGATTATTCTTCAAGAATTTTTCTACTTGCTGCTCATTTTCTTGTGGTAAAATAGAACAAGTTGCATAAACCATCATTCCTCCAACTTTAATGATTTTAGAATAATCAGCTAATATTTTTTCTTGTGTTGCTAATATTTCGTCAATAAATTCTGGTCTTAATTTCCATTTTGCATCAGGATTACGTTTCAAAACTCCCATTCCAGAACAAGGTGCATCAATCAATAAGCGATCAGCAGAATTCTCCATACGCTTGATTGTTTTTGCTTCAATCACCTTTGTTTGTACATTCTGAACATTGTTACGTTTTGCACGGCGTTTCAATTCTTTCAATTTCCAATCGTACAAATCCATTGCAATAATTTGCCCTTTGTTTTCCATCAAAGCAGCTAAATGCAATGTTTTTCCTCCGGCACCAGCACAAGCATCTACCACACGCATTCCTGGTTGAACACGTAAATACGGCGCAATCAATTGCGATCCTGCATCTTGAACTTCGAACCAACCATTCTGAAATTCATCTGTACGGAAAATATTTGTTTTCTCTTCTAGCTCTAAAGCATCTTGATATTTCGATAAAACTTTCGTTTTTATTCTACGCTCCTTCAACGCTTTTTGTAATGTTTTACGGTCTGTTTTCAAGGAATTCACACGTAAAACTGTTGGTGCTTGCGAGTTCATTGCATGCACTTCATCTAACCAACGATTTCCCAACGACTTCTCTCCTAACTCGAACATCCAATCTGGATACGATTCTGCAACCGCAATATTTTTAGACGAATTGTGATGTCTTTTCAAGACTTCTTTTGGATAGATTTTTTGAAATTCTTCCCATTTTGGTAACGTTTGCTCTGGATCTAAAGCAAACCAAGTTCCAACAAACTCCCAAATTGTATCAGGAGAAAGCGGACGGCTCATTGCCCCTTCAACCAAACGTTTCCAACGAACTAAATCGTAAACCGTTTCGGCAATAAAAGCACGATCGCGCGCTCCCCATTGCTTATTCGATTTCAATGTTCGCTCAACTTCTTTATCTGCATATTTTCCTTCGAAGAAAATTTGTTGCAATGTGTCGGTAATTCCGACAAATAAATTTTTATATGGTAAAATCTTCATAACTCGGTGCAAATTTACAAAGACTTAAATGATTAGCGTAATTAATTTATAAGATTATACAACTTCAAAAAGATCTTTTATCTTTTGAGGAACCTCAACCACTTTATTTTGCTGATAATCGAAGGTTACAATTCCTGTTTTCGCTTTTACAATTAATTTATCTTTTGTAGAAATTTTATAGATGATATCAAAACTAACACGCGAAAAATCTTGCACACCAATCTCAATCAACAATTCATCGCCATAAAAAGCTTGATTTTTATACTCAATCGCAACATCACCCATAATCACGCTTACACCTCCAAAATCTAATTCCGAATAGCCATAATGTTGAAAAAACTGAATTCGCGATTCATGTATAATGGACAATACTTTATCGTTTGCCAAATGATTTCCATAATTGAGATCAGTTATGCGTACTGGTATTATTGTTGAAAATAAAAATTTGTCTAAAAAATCTAATTTTATACGAGCCATTTTGTAGATATCTTTGCTCAAAGATAAGAAAGTTGTATAAAAAAAAAACGGGTTTAAGCTCCTCAGCTTAAACCCAATTGATTTTAAAAAAAACTTACACTAGTAAGTATAAATTTAACATTAAAAAAAATCAATCTTACTCTCTACTACCTATGGTCAAATTTAGAAATAATTTAATAAATACCAAAACTTTTTAGAAATTTTTTATTATTCTTTTTTATTTAAAATAAGACTGATATAAAAAACTCTAAATATTTAGATTATTATATAAAAAAATACTCTATTAAATACGACCTATATAAATAAAACATGCTATTTTTTATATTTGTGAAAAATAGTAATTTGCAAGGCCAAACTTTTAACATGAATTTGATTCAATACATTCATCAACATCTTAATTCTATTTCAGAAAAATCAATCAACAATACAGTAAATTGTTTGAATGAAGATAATACCATACCCTTTATTGCAAGATATAGAAAAGAGGTCACAGGAAATCTTGATGAAGTTCAAATTTCTGCTATAAAAAAACTGCAAAATCAATACAATGAAATTGTTTCTCGAAAAGAATTTATTTTAAAAACATTGGAAGAGCAGAATCAATTGAGTAACGAATTACAACAACGTATTCAGAAAAGTTTTGATTTGGTTCAATTAGAAGATTTATATCTTCCTTATAAAAAGAAGAAAAAAACACGTGCAACCATTGCAAAAGAAAAAGGTTTAGAGCCTTTGGCAAAAATCATCATGAAGCAAAATAATATTCCTGATTTGGATGATTTAGCAAAAAAATATCTAAATGAAGATGTGATAAGTATCGAAGATGCTTTTGCAGGTGTGCAAGATATTATTGCAGAATGGATCAATGAAAATGAGTATGTGCGTCATCGATTGCGAGATATTTTCAGAAAATCTGCTTTGATTGAAAGTAAACTAATAAAATCTAAAATAGATGATGAAGATTCGGCTAAATACTCGAACTATTTTGAATACGAAGAACTATTGAAAAAAATTGCTTCTCACCGATTATTGGCTATTTTACGCGGCGAAAATGAAGGCTTCTTGAAAGTAAATGTATCAATTGATAAAAAAGAAGCCTTCAAATTTCTTGAATACACGTTGATCAAATCTATTCAACCAGAAGTTTCTTGGGTTATTGAAGAAGCTATAAAAGATGCATACAAACGACTTTTGGCTCCTTCAATCTCAAATGAAGTGTTGAAAGAAGCAAAACAAAAAGCAGATGAAACATCAATAAATGTTTTTTCGAAAAACTTAAATCAATTGCTTTTGGCGCCACCTCTGGGAGAAAAACGAATTTTAGCGATAGATCCTGGTTACAAATCGGGTTGTAAAGTGGTTGTATTAGATGAGCAAGGTGATTTGTTGCACAACGAAAACATCTATCCGCATGCGCCTCAAAATGAAAAAACACAAGCCATCAAAAAACTAAAATCGCTTATCAATGCTTATAATATCGATGCAATTTCGATAGGAAATGGAACAGCTTCTCGCGAGACTGAAAATTTGGTTCAGAATATTGCATTTGATCGTCCACTAAAAGTTTTTGTTGTAAATGAAGCTGGTGCTTCGGTTTATTCGGCTTCTAAAATTGCGCGCGACGAATTTCCGGATAAAGATGTTACCGTTCGCGGTGCTGTTTCTATAGGCCGCCGTTTACAAGATCCTTTGGCAGAATTAGTAAAAATAGAGCCAAAATCGATTGGAGTTGGTCAGTATCAACATGATGTCGATCAAACTTTATTGAAAAATGAGTTGGATGATGTTGTTTCTTTCTGTGTAAACAAAGTTGGTGTAAATCTGAACACAGCAAGCAAACATTTACTAAATTATGTTGCAGGAATTGGTGAAAAAATGGCTGAAAATATTGTAGAATATCGAAGCGAAAATGGTGCATTTAATTCGAGAAAAGAGTTACTAAAAGTTCCTCGTTTGGGTGAAAAAGCATTCTTACAAGCTTCTGCTTTTTTACGAATTCCAAATGCAAAAAACCCGTTAGATAATTCTGCTGTTCACCCAGAATCGTATGCTCTTGTAGAGAAAATGGCGAAAGATTTGAAAGTTGATTTGAAAGATTTGATTCAAAATAAAGAATTGATTAATCAACTTGATTTAACCAAATATATTACCGAAAAAGTAGGTTTACCAACTTTAGAAGATATTAAAAAAGAACTTGAAAAACCTGGTTTAGATCCGCGTTCTACAGCCAAAGTTTTTAGTTTTGATCAACGATTAAAGAAATTCGAAGATTTGCAATTGGGCATGAAAGTTCCTGGAATTATTAATAATATTACCAATTTTGGCTGTTTTGTAGATATAGGAATCAAAGAAAATGGTTTGATTCATATTTCTAAAATTTCGAATGAATTTATTTCAGATGTAAATTCAAAAGTGCATTTGAGTCAACAAATTGAAGTAACTGTAATTGGAATTGATACAGAAAAACGTAAAATTCAATTGTCTTTGATTGATTAAGGAAAATAATATGAAGACAATTTCAATTCTATATTTTGTACTATTTAATTTAAGTATTTTTTCTTGTGCTCAAGAGAAAACGATTAACAAAGATTCTCAAAAAATGTTTACAGAATTTACTCAAAAAGATAAGTTTAATAAAGATGAATCTCTATTTTATCCTGGGTTAGAGGATAAAAATATTCAATCTAATTTGACAAAAGAAATAAATAAGCTTGCTAAAACATTCGAATCTATTCAAAGTAGTAAAAATCCCAGTAGCGATTTTTATCTTAAAGCAATTGAAAGTAGTTTAAAAACGATTGAAAAATATGATTTAGACACAGAAAATCGAACAAGAGTTGCAAATTATATCGAAGAATTAATGGATATAGTTGAATTAGAAAGTTCAAACGGACTTCTCAATAATTATGTTTATGGTTTTGATCCAACAAAAAAATAATTTCAAAA
>NZ_JAOCDJ010000020.1:0-40319 GCF_029840885.1 Empedobacter sp. GD03861 | reverse complement strand
AATAATATAAATGGAAGGCAAAGAGCGAGGGAACGCCCAAATAATTACAAAAAAAGCCCAACCGAAGTTGAGCTTTTTAAATATAGATGAAAGGGTAATAATTTACTCGCCTAAATATGAAACTGTCTTAGAATCTCCTTCAACAGTTACTTTAGTCAAGTTATATTTTGCTAAATTTTTCATTGATTTGTCCCATTTTTTACCGCTTAAAGCAGCTTGAGATTTTAATTCATTCAAATCAATGTTTTCGTTAGCTTTTAAAATTCCAATAATCTGAGTTTCTTCTTCTGTCAATTCGTAAGCTGGTGCAGCTTTTTCTGGACGCATTTGAGGGAAGAATAAAACTTCTTGGATAGATGGATTATTTGTTAAGAACATAATCAAACGGTCCATTCCGATTCCTAAACCTGATGTTGGAGGCATTCCATACTCTAAAGCACGTAAGAAATCTTGATCGATAAACATTGCTTCGTCGTCACCTCTATCAGCTAAAGCCATTTGTGCTTCAAAACGCTCACGTTGATCGATCGGGTCATTTAACTCAGAATATGCGTTAGCAATTTCTTTTCCACAAACCATTAATTCGAAACGCTCAGTTAATTCTGGATTATCACGGTGTTTTTTAGTCAATGGAGACATTTCTTTTGGATAATCTGTAATGAAAGTTGGTTGAATGTAGTTTCCTTCACATTTTTCACCAAAAATTTCATCGATTAATTTTCCTTTACCCATCGTCTCATCAACCTCGATTCCCATTCCTTTAGCAGCCTCAAATAATTCTGCTTCAGATTTTCCATCGATATCAAATCCTGTGAAATCAATAATTGATTGACGCATTGTTACACGTTTGTAAGGCGCTTTGAAATCAATTTTATGATCTCCAAAAGTTGCTTCAGAAGTTCCATTAACAGTGATTGCACAATGTTCTAATAATCGCTCTGTGAAATCCATCATCCAGTTGTAATCTTTGTAAGCAACGTAAATTTCCATTGCTGTAAATTCTGGATTGTGCGTACGATCCATTCCTTCGTTACGGAAGTTTTTAGAAAATTCGTATACACCATCAAAACCACCAACGATTAATCTTTTTAAGTATAATTCGTTTGCGATTCTTAAATATAATGGAATGTCTAATGCATTGTGATGCGTAATAAACGGACGAGCTGCTGCACCTCCAGGAATAGATTGTAAAACAGGAGTTTCTACTTCCATGTATCCACGATCGTTGAAGAAATTACGCATTGCGTTGAATAAACGTGTACGTTTTAAGAAAATTTCTTTCACGTGTGGGTTTACAACCATGTCTACGTAACGCATACGGTAACGCAATTCTGGATCTGTAAAAGCGTCAAATACATGACCTTCGTAGTCAGTTTTTACAATTGGTAATGGACGTAAAGTTTTTGATAACAACGTTAATTTTGTTACGTGAACAGAAATTTCACCCACTTTAGTTTTGAATTCATATCCTTCAATTCCAATAAAATCTCCGATATCCATCAATTTCTTGAAAATTGTATTGTACTCAATTCCTTCTTCAGAAGAAGAAATATCATCTCTCGAGATATAAACCTGTACACGACCTTCGCTATCTTGTAACTCAGCGAAAGAAGCTTTTCCCATTACACGAACACTCATCAATCGTCCGGCAAGCTTGACAACCTTTCCTTCTTCGTACTTTTCCTTAATTTCTTTAGAATTAGAAGTTACCACGAATTCTTCGGCAGGGTAAGGCTCAACGCCTAAGTCTCTTAATTGTTGTAGTTTTTCTCTACGAATAATTTCTTGTTCAGACAATTGCATAGTGAATATAATTTATATAAAATGAATGCAAAATTATGAAAAATAATCTTGATTCACGAAGTTTTTATGATTTAATAATGTAAGAATTATCAGTATTGATGCGAGTTTTAGTCTACTAACTCAAAACGACGCTCTAACGTGTAATCCGTATCTTGAAATTTCACCTTTTTGGTTTCGATACTATACGAAATCCAACCGTTATCTTTGATACGCGAAGTCGTTTTAACGTAATATTTTATGTCGTCTTTCAATCTTTTTTCAGATGGTTGTTCAGAACCTAATTTTGTTGCCAAATCTTTCAAATAGCTGTACCAAGAATTGGCCAACCAATCTTTATCGGCTTCCTGAAAACTTGACATAATGTAATTGGTTTGCGAAACTCCAATCTCATTCAATTTCAATTCTGTTGTCGCTGGAGTAGGAGAAGTGCTGAATAAATTGTCCATGTACGACTGATAAACAAACGGTGCACTTTCTAAAGTAAAATTACTTTTTCCGTAAAAATGATGAAATTGACGAATGTCTTTGTCAAATAATTTAACAATATTTTCTTCTGTAGAATACTGTTGAAGATTCTTTTTTATTAACGCAATCGCAGTAGGATTATCCAAATATTTATTCTCTAAATCTTCTGAAGATAAAACCAATTGTTTAATCGTTTTATCTAAATCTGTATAACCTAAAAATCGTCCGTCTTGATCTATTTTAAAGGAAATCGAAACATTATTAACTAACGAAAAAGGATTATTTAAAAATGATTTTGAATTGAATTGTATATTTCTGAAATTCCACTTTACAATGGTTTCGTTTTGATAAATATTTTCAACTTGAATAATAACGTTATAAGTATATTGTTCTTGATGCGAAATCGTGTCATCTTCCAATTTCACTTCACTTGTTGTTACATTATATCGTTTTTCGTTTCCAATATTCCAATATGTTTTGGGAAAAATAATCGTTTCCTGCGGAGCATTAAAAATGGTATCATTTTTAACAACCGGTGAAATTGTATCTTGAATAGGATCTTGGGCAAATATTTTTATCGAAAAAAATAGAAAAAACAGATAATATGTAAAATTAATTTTCATTTATAAGTAATCAAACTAATTCAAAAATAGAGCAAATTATCTAAAATGAAGTTTGAAATTCGTTAAAAAATAAAATTTAGTCATTTAAAAGTTTTATACTTAATTGATTAACTGTTTTCTTAGAACCAATATTTAAGCTAAATAAATATTCAGATTTGATTAAAATTGAATTCAAATCGTATGTATTTTCATATTTTACTTTTAATTCAACTGTTTCTGAATATTTTTTGATTTCTTTTTTTACCTGTTCTTGTGACAAATTCAGTTTAGCATCATTCAACATATAATACGCCATTTCTTCCCATAATTTTTCAAAATCATCTTTGCTCAAATTTTGGTCAGAAGCAATTGTATAAGTACCTTTTTCTTTGTTGATGTCTTTTAGATAAGTATTTGTTGTTGAAGAAATAGGAAATCCAAAAATATTTTCCTGTACTGATTTTCCTTCATACGTTTCACCTAAACGAAAATATTGTCCATTAAAATAATTGAAAACATGAATTTCTTGTTCAAAAACATACGGAACATACGTTTTTGACTTGACCATTTCCTCGATGTACGCAATATTTGCCTTATAATCATCAGATTTTTTGCGCTGTTTGCCAAGTTTATCTGTTATTTTAAGCAATTTTTCTTCAATCTGAGGAACATTTAATAATTCTAAAAATTCTCCAGAAGGATTTGTTGTGAATTCGTATTCTATTCCTTCAGAATTATTGATAAAATCGCGGTAAAATTCATCAGGATCATTAGATTGATTTTTACCATTTACAAATGTATACTTATTGGCAAAATCATTCTTGTCAACCAATTCCATCGATTTATTTGATTGGTTGATGACTTTAGAAACCGTGTCATTTACAGAAATCGAAAAGTTACGATCTGTAAATGAGTAGTTATATACTTTATTTAATTCTAAATTTGGTTTTACCTGTACAGATTTTTCTTCAAAATTCACCTGCGCAAAAATAGCAGGAGAATATAGTAAAATCAAGGTAAATAGGCTTGTTTTCATTCTCTCTAAAAGTTGTACAAATATAGAATGATTATTGAATATCCAAGTTATTTATTGAACGAATCATTGTATCAATTGGCTTAGTTTCCGAAATTTCTTTTTCCATCAAAGTTCCACCGATTTCTTTTAGCTTTTTAACCTGCGGAATAAAACGATTTTCTAGTGAACCTATAGCTTTATTGTAACTTTGGGTTGCTTGGTTAAGATTATGACCAACAGTTGCCAAATGTTGTATCAAAACATTCACACGATTGTATAATTCTATCCCTGCATCTCGCATTTGATATATATTTTCCGCAACATTTAATTGTTGCCAGCTAAACGCAATTGTGCGAAGCATTGTAATCAAAGTAGTTGGTGTTGCAATAATTATTCTATTGTTTAGTGCATCTTCTATCAAAGTTCGCTCCAATTCTAACGCAGCACCAAAAGAACTTTCAATTTGTAAATACATCACCACATAATCAGGCGCTTCTGTGTATTGATTCCAATAAGCCTTAGAGCTCAAATTTTTTAAATGTTCGCGGACAGCTTTTGAGTGCATTTGCAAATGATGTTTTCTCAAATTTTCATCTTCCGTTTCGAACGCAAGCATATATTGATTTAACGGAACTTTAGAATCGACAATAACTTTTCTATTTCCAGGAAGATTAACGATTAAATCCGGGCGAAGCAAACCATTTTCGGACTGAACAGAAGTTTGTTCTTCAAAATCACAAAAAGATGACATTCCAGCAAATTCAACGACACGACGCAATCCAATTTCTCCGTATTTTCCTCTTGTGTGTGAAGTTTTAAGAGCAGAAACTAATGTATTGGTTTCTTTTTGCAATTTATCAGTTGTACCACGCATTGAATCTAAGAAAACTTTAATTTCTGAATAAGCGCCTTCTCGTGCTTTTTCTATTTCGGATATTTTTCCGTCAAATTTATTCAAACTTTCATTTAATGGCTTGATTAACGAATCAATTGCTTGTTGACGTTTTTCTAAATCGTTTTGAGAATTAGTAAAATGTTTATCCAATGTTGTTTTCGCTAAATCAAGAAATTGTTCGTTATTACTTTTCAAAACTTGAGCTGAAAGTGCTTCAAATTGCTCTTTTAATCGTTCATTAGTTTCGAGCATAAACGATTTCTGATCCTCCACAGCTTTCATTGCTTCTTGATGGCGAACCGTTAATTCTGTATTTTTTTCGCGCTCTTTTTGCCATTGATCCAAATTGAAATTTGCATCATCTTTTATTTCGATAAATTCATTTTTTAGCGAATCATATTGCTTCTGAAGTTCTTGGTATTTTATTTCATTTCCAATTATGGCTGAATTTGCTTTCGACTTTGAATATAAAAAACTGATAACGGCTCCAATGATAAAAAAAAGGATGGATGAAAGTATGATAGCGCTGTTCATAATCTTAAAATTTAAACAAAGGAACGATTTTATACGACACAATATGTCGTTATTAAAAATAAAATCATAAAAAAACGACTTCTAAGAATCGTTTTTCATCTTAAATTAATTGTTTTTATCTCATTAGACAATTTTTGTGCCTTTTATAAAATGAACTAGATAAATTAATGTTAAGAAAAAAGACAGCTCGAAAAAGCTGCCTTTGTATGATTATAAATGAATAGAATCTTGGGATTCTGTCCTTAAATTATCTTTTGTTTCGAAGATAGAATTTTTGATGATTTGAGAACTTTCGTTCAAAATTGGTAAAATCTGGCTTTCGTCTTTTGTTTCTTTAAATCCTAATTCTAAAATCGGATCGATATAATACAAAATACTTGATGTTAAAAGTAAAGAGATTATTAATCCTAAAGCCGCTCCACCAAATCGATTAATGATTCCTAAACCAACTGCTTCTACCGTTTTTTGTGTTAAACTTGACGCTAATTTTATCGTGAAAAAAGCAATTGCAAATGTAATAACTAACGCAACCAAAGAAGTTAAGCTATCTGCAACAATATTGTACGAGTCGACATAAACTTCGATGATTTGATAAAATTTAAAACTTAACCAAATTGCTACAAAAAAACCGACTAACCCAATTAATTGAGAAATAAAACCTTTGAAAAATCCGTTGATAAAACCAAAAGCTAATGCAATTAAAATCAGAATATCAAGTTGATTGAAATCAGTCATTAAGCGTTTTGTAATTGATGTTTTTCAGCGATTTTTTTCAATGTTCCAACTAAGACATCAATATCTTCTTTAGATGTTTCGTATGAAAAAGATACACGTAAAGGTGTCATTTGATCAATTTCTTCTTCTGTGTACAATGTTTGCATAACTAATGAAACTTTTGCTGCACCAGAACTGCAAGCACTTCCTTGTGAAACAGCGATACCAGCTAATTCTAATTCGAATCCGATTAAGGCATCATGGAATGGTAATTTGATGCTTAATAATGCATACAAACTTTTGTCTAAATCATCTGATAATCCATTGAAAGAAACGCCTGGAATAGCTGCTTTTAATTGATCGATTGTATATTGTTTAATTTCTTTGATGTGATTTACATGAGCATCTAACTCATCAATCGCTAAATCAAAAGCTTTTGAAAGTCCAACAATTCCGTATACGTTTTCGGTACCAGAACGCATTCCTCTTTCTTGTCCTCCTCCAGCAATCAAGGCTTTTAAATGCGAAGCTTTTTTTGCATATAAAAATCCAGCACCTTTTGGTCCATGAATTTTGTGTGCTGAGCAAGAAGCGAAATCCATTCCCAAATCTTGGAAATCTAAATCGTAATGACCAACTGTTTGCACCGTATCTGTGTGGAACAATGTATTATTTTCTTGACACAATTGCGAAATACGTTTAATATCTGTTAAATTTCCAATTTCGTTATTAGCATGCATCAAAGAAACCAATGTTTTTTTAGATTGATCTTTAACTAATTCCTCTAATTGAGCATAATCAATGTCTCCATTTTTTTGAATATTGATGCGGATTACTTCAACTTTTCCACGATATTCTAAATCTTTGATACTTTCTTGTACGCATTTGTGTTCCATATCCGAAGTAATGATACGTGTAACATCTAAATCATTTACACAAGAACGTATAATCGTATTGTTAGATTCTGTCCCACAAGAAGTAAAATAAATTTCGGCAGGAGAAATATTTAAACGCTGCGCAATGTTCTTTCGAGCCATTTCTATAAGTGCCTTGGCTTCTCTACCAAAAACGTGGGTAGAAGATGGATTTCCGAAAACATTTTTCATCACATTTGCCATTTCGTCAACTACTTCTGGACGAATTGCTGTGGTTGCTGCATTGTCTAAATATACTCTTTGCATTATCGATTATTTACTGTATTGTTGTTTACTTTGAGGTTTTGAACAACAAATTTAAGTAAAATGTAAGGATTGAAAAAGTAAAATGTTATTTAAAACGCATCAAGTCCGAAGACAAAAATCTCCACTCAGGTGTAAGAAGTATGCCTTCTTTTGCAATATACCATGGTGAGATTAAATCGTTGCTTGGATTAGAAAGAATATGAATGTCTTGACTTGGATAATAACTTTGAGCCAAAATGAATATATTATTCCCATTTTTATCTTTCGCTAAATCAATTACCATTACAGCATGACTTTTTATATTTCCCTTTTGAAAAAATACATCGCCAATTTGAATCTCTTTGATAGAGATTGGTTTTAATAATTCAGCAATTGTATTTGAATTTGTATTTTCTAAATAATAGATCAAATATTGCATGTATTTCGTATGAGAATAATCTCCTTTTACATAGTCAGTGTAAGGAATTGGCTTTGTAGAAATTTTAGACAATTTATCTATTTCATTGTATTTTTTCGAACGGAAGAAATACTCTAAACGCAAACTCATCATCGCATTTGCATTAAACTGTACATTTTTTTTGGGTTGTTCTAAATCTAAAACTCCTACATATATATTTGGATTAGATTTTTTTTGACCATCAAAAGAATAAACAGCTGTATTATTGTTTTTGAGCGGAAGGTTATTTATCCATTTACCAAAATCTGTATAATTTTGATTCCTTTCATAATTTGGAGGTGTATCAAATTTTTTGAAAATTTTTAATTCACGAGAATGAATGAGACTATACTCCTCATTTTCTATCAATTCATTATTAGTAGAAGATTTTAGAATATGAGTATTACAGGACGATAAAAGAGTAAATAATATTAAAAATGTAAAACTTAAAAATTTCATTAAAACTAAAAAAAAACGTGCTATTCTTTGGTTAAGAGTTGAATTTGATCTCTTAATTCGGCTGCTTTTATAAAATCTAAATTTTTTGCAGCATTTTCCATTTCTTTCTGCAATTTTTGTACCAATTTCTCTTTATCTTCTGTCGAATAATTTTCATTAATCTCTGCTGCTTGTTGAATCAAATGTTTTTGTTCGTAAGGATTTTCTTCAAAATCTGCTGCAGCTAAACTTAGTTTCGTTATTTTTTTGTTTAAAGCTTGAGGAACTTTATTGTGATCTTTGTTGTATTTCATCTGAATTTCACGACGACGATTTGTTTCATCAATCGTTAATTGCATACTATCTGTAATTTTATCTGCGTACATAATCGCCAAACCATTCACGTTACGAGCAGCACGACCAACCGTTTGCGTTAAAGAACGATGACTTCTTAAAAAACCTTCTTTATCAGCATCCAAAATTGCTACTAGAGAAACTTCAGGTAAATCTAAACCTTCTCTCAAAAGATTAACTCCAACCAAAACATCAAATAATCCAGCGCGTAAATCAGCCATAATCTGAACACGTTCTAATGTATCCACATCAGAATGAATATAACGACATCGAACGCCATATTTTGTCAAATATTTCGTTAACTCTTCCGCCATTCGTTTCGTTAAAGTAGTGACCAAAACACGTTCGTCTAACTCTACTCGTTTATTGATTTCTTCCATCAAATCATCGACTTGATTTTGTGTTGGACGAATTTCAATAATTGGATCTAATAATCCAGTTGGACGAATGACTTGCTCTACAACAACTCCTTCCGATTTTTCTAATTCATAATTCGCAGGTGTTGCCGAAACATAAATCACTTGATTTTGTAAAGCTTCAAATTCTTCAAATTTTAACGGACGATTGTCCATTGCGGCAGGAAGTCGAAAACCATATTCCACCAAATTCTCTTTACGCGAGCGGTCCCCACCATACATTGCATGAACTTGAGAAACTGTAACGTGCGACTCATCAATCACCATCAAATAATCTTCTGGGAAATAATCTAATAAACAGAACGGGCGAGTTCCTGGATCGCGACCATCTAAATATCTCGAATAATTCTCGATTCCTGAACAGTAACCTAATTCTTTAATCATTTCCAAATCAAATTCAGTACGTTCTTGCAAACGTTTTGCTTCGAGATGTTTTCCTATTTCATGAAAATACTCAACTTGTTTTCCTAAATCGATCTGAATATCAGCAATTGCGCCATTCAATGTATCTTTAGAAGTCACAAAAAGATTAGCTGGATAAATATTAATTTTATCTAGTTT
The DNA here is from genome assembly GCF_029840885.1 of Empedobacter sp. GD03861. Taxonomy (NCBI): domain Bacteria; kingdom Pseudomonadati; phylum Bacteroidota; class Flavobacteriia; order Flavobacteriales; family Weeksellaceae; genus Empedobacter; species Empedobacter sp. GD03861. The sequence continues at coordinate 30,905 of NZ_JAOCDJ010000020.1, read as the reverse complement.
AGTTGAAGTTTTACCTGTTTCTACATTGAAAACTGAGATTTCTTCGATTTCATCACCAAAGAAATTAATTCTGATTCCATCATCCGCATAAGCAGGGAAAATATCTAATGTATCTCCTTTAATTCTAAAATTTCCGCGTTGAAAAATACCTTCTGTTCTCGAATATAAAGCTTGGACTAATTTATGCAAAAAAGCTGTTCTCGAGATAATTTGCCCCGTTTCAATCTGAATCACATTTTTATGAAATTCTGTTGGATTTCCAATACCATATAAACACGAAACTGAAGCCACAACCAAAATATCGCGACGACCAGAAAGTAGGGAGGAAGTTGTACTTAAACGAAGCTTTTCAATTTCTTCATTAATTGATAAATCTTTCTCAATATAGGTTCCTGATGAAGGAATGTAAGCTTCTGGTTGATAATAATCATAGTAAGAAACGAAATATTCGACTGCATTATTCGGAAAAAATTCTTTGAATTCCATATACAACTGTGCCGCCAACGTTTTGTTATGTGCCAAAACTAAAGTTGGACGTTGCACATCTTGTACAACATTCGCGATTGTAAATGTTTTACCAGAACCTGTAACACCCAAAAGTGTTTGATAACGATCATTATTTAGAATACCATTTGATAATTCTTCAATAGCTTTTGGCTGATCACCGGTTGGCTTGAATTCAGAATTTAATTGAAACTGCATTTCACAAATTTACAAATTATTCAGATAAAAAAGGGTTGTTATGAATTGTGATTTTAAATAGAAGTTGATAAAAAATAAAAAGGCGACTTTAAGTCACCTTTTCATCAAAACCACAAAAAAATGAGAAAACTGTTTACTTAGTAAACAAACTTCCTTCCATTATTACAAGCTATTGCCCGCTATAACCATTGCAAATATATGTCGGTTTTCTGTGCATGCACAATAATTTGTAATATTTTGTTTTATTGGTGTCGATAAAAGTTATTTATAATAGTGTTAAAACGTCTGATTACAACGTTTTCGTGAATTTGAATAAAATTTATAGTGTCAAGTTTACACTAGCGAATTTTCGCTAAATTCCATAAATTGTCTAATTCAGAAATGGTTAAATCAGCTATGTTTTGACCATTTTCTTTCGCGATTTCTTCTAATTTTTGAAAACGTGTGATAAATTTTTTGTTCGATCTTTCTAAAGCATCTTCAGAATTGATGCCATTAAATCGTCCATAATTAATCAAAGAAAATAAAATGTCACCAAATTCCATCTCTTTATCTGTTGGATTTTGTTCTTCTTTGAATTCATTAATTTCCTCGATAATTTTATCAAAAACTTGATCAGAATTTTCAAATTCAAATCCAACACCTTTTACTTTGTCTTGAATTCGGTAAGCTTTTACCATTGCTGGGAGAGAAGTAGGAACGCCAGAAAGTACAGATTTGTTACCTTCTTTTAGTTTGATTTGTTCCCAATTTTGAAGCACCTTTTCTTCTGTATTTGCTTCTACATCGCCGTAAATATGTGGATGACGATGAATTAATTTGTCACAAATACCATTTAAAACATCAGCAACATCGAAGTTGTTTTGTTCTGATGCGATTTTAGAATAAAAAACTAGGTGAAGAAAAACATCACCTAGTTCTTTTTTTATTTCATCCGAATCTTTTTCGATGATGGCATCCGAAAGTTCATAAATTTCTTCGATAGATAACGTACGCAACGTTTCCATTGTTTGTTTACGATCCCACGGACATTTTTCACGTAATTCATCCATTATATCCAACAATCTTTCGAAAGCCTGTAATTGATCTTTACGTGTATTCATCTCTAATTATTCAGCGTCTTTATCTTTTTTTGCTGTTGTTTTTTTAGCAGGTTTTTCTTCAGCGTCTTTTTTGTCAGCAGCCTTTTTAGCAGGAGCTTTCTTTTTTGGTTTTTCTTCCACAACAACTTCTTCTGTAGCTTCTACTTCAGCAACAGGAGCTTCTTGTGCTTGTTGAGCAGCCATTGCAGCTTCTACAGCAGCTAAGTCGATGTTTAATAATCCGTTTTTGTGTAAGATATTATACCATTGGAATAATTTTTTCAAATCAGAATCATAAACTCTTGAATCGTCATATTCTGGTAAAACTTCTTCCATATATTTACGCAATTCTGCACCAGAAGTTTTGTAATCGATCGTTTCTCCTCCGTTTTCTTTTTTGTAAATTCTGAAGAAAACTTCAGCCAAAGGAAATTCTTGTGATACTCCGTAAATAGCAACGTTGTCTAATAAACTAACATTGTAGTTAGAAGCGATTGAGATTTTTTTACCTTTTTCTAAATCTTCAACAACAAAACCACCTCTTGTTTGAGAAACTAAACGGTATAATCCTGGTTTTCCTGAAATTGCGATAACTCTTGATAAATCCATATTCTATTATGTTTAAGGGTCTATGAAGGGAATTTCATTTTGTAACTCGTGTTTACTTTCCCTTTTGTTATATTTTTTAATTTATTACTTATTAATTTCTTTTTAAAGCTCGAAATATAGTCAATAAAAAGCTTTCCTTCCAAATGATCGTATTCGTGTTGAATAACTCGAGCGCGAATATCCGAAAAAGTTTCGGTATGTTTCACCCAATTTTCATCAAAATATTCTAAAGTTACCGATTCTGGACGTGTTACATCTTCGTGAATGTGAGGAATACTCAAACATCCTTCTGTAAAAGCCCATTCATCACCTTCAGAACTACTGATTTTTTTTGGATTGATGAAAACTCGTTTGAAATCTTTTAATTCATCTTTTACATCATCATAATCTTCATCTTCTTCGAAAGGCGAGCAATCAACAACAAATAAACGTATATCTTTCCCGATCTGAGGCGCTGCGATACCAACTCCGTTAGAGTCATACATTGTATCGAACATATTTTGGATCAGTTCTTGTAAATTTTTATAATCTTGATCGATTTCTTGTGAAACTTTACGCAAGACAGGATCTCCGTAAGCTACAACTGGTAATACCATTTTCTGATCTTTTTTTATTAATTTAACGGCAAAGATACAATTTGTTATAGTTTATGTGATAAAAATGATTGTAAAATTATTACGGCACTCACTTTATCGACCATTCCTTTTTCTTGACGTTTTTTCTTTTTCATTCCTCCAGCAAACATTGCTTGAGAAGCCATTTTTGAGGTAAACATCTCATTTTCACGATGAATTTTGATCAACGGAAATTGTTCAGAAAATTTTTTCAAAAAAGGTTGAATTTGATTTTCAATCTCATTTAATTCTCCTGAAAAACGAACAGATAATCCAACTACAAGGTCAGAAACGTTTTCTTTCTCGATATATTGTTTCAAGAAATCCATCAATTTTGATGTATCAATTGTATCAACTGGCGAAGCTATAATTTGCAATTCATCGGTTACGGCAACGCCTGTTCTTTTTCCTCCGTAATCTAACGCTAATATTCGTGACATTTGGCAAATTTAAAAAAACGATTCAATAATAAATAATCTCTATGAAATCCCTTGATTATAATTTTTATATTTGTGGCTATTATTAATAAAGATGGAGAATTTAAAACAAATCATAGAAAAAGCTTGGGACAATAGAGAATTGTTACAAGAAGATGCAACACAAGCTGCAATTCGTGAAGTAATTGAGTTAATCGATAACGGACAATTACGTTGTGCAGAACCAGTTGGAGAAGATTGGCAAGTAAACGAATGGGTGAAAAAAGCAGTTGTAATGTATTTCCCAATTCAGAAAATGGAAACTTTAGAAGCTGGAATTTTTGAATACCATGATAAAATGGAATTGAAACGTAATTATGCTGAAAAAGGAATTCGTGTTGTTCCAAATGCTGTTGCTCGTTATGGTGCGTATATTTCTTCGGGAGTTATTTTAATGCCTTCTTATGTAAATATTGGTGCATATGTGGACGAAGGAACAATGGTTGATACATGGGCTACTGTAGGTTCTTGTGCTCAAATTGGGAAAAATGTTCACTTATCTGGTGGTGTAGGAATTGGTGGAGTTTTAGAACCATTGCAAGCTGCTCCAGTAATTATCGAAGATAATGCATTCATTGGATCTCGTTGTATCGTTGTAGAAGGAGTTCGCGTAGGAAAAGAAGCGGTTTTAGGAGCAAATGTTGTTTTAACAGCATCGACTAAAATTATTGATGTAACAGGTGACGAACCAATTGAAATTAAAGGTTATGTTCCTGCTCGTTCAGTAGTTATTCCAGGTTCTTACACGAAAAAATTTGCTGCAGGTGAATACCAAGTTCCTTGTGCATTAATCATCGGAACTCGTAAAGAATCTACAGATAAAAAAACTTCATTAAACGATGCATTGCGTGAGCATAATGTAGCGGTTTAATTAGAATAAAATTTTATAAAATATAATCCTCAGCAGTTTTGTTGAGGATTTTTTATTTTCGAATCAAACATATTTTAGTACTTTTGCTTTATAACTATGTTTTATGAAAATTTTGATTATCCAACACAAGATGATAGGCGATGTTTTAATCACATCATTGTTGTGCGAAAATATCAAAAGAGCTTATCCAAATGCTATTGTTGATTATTTAATCAATAGTAATACTTTGCCTGTTTTAGAGAATAATCCGTACATCGATCATAAAATTGTTTTTGACGAAAATGAAAACAAAGGTTTGATGAATTTGATTAAATTCTCGAAAAAAGTTAATCAAAATAGATATGATATTGTAATTGATGCTTACTCAAAATTACAGAGTTGGGTAGATGTTTTTATCAATAATGCACCAAAAAAAATATCGTACAAAAAGATTGGAAGAACGTTTTTGTATACAGATAATGTAGAAAAACATGACGAACCAAATTCATATTTAGGTTTAGCAATCGAACACCGTTTGGCTTTGTTAAAGCCTTTGGGAATAGAAGAACCTTTGACTACAGAACCAAAATTGTATTTAACGGAAGATGAAATAAATTTCGCTAAAGATTTATTTGTAAAACATCAAGTTGATACAACGCGAAAAACAATTATGATTAGTTTACTTGGTTCTGATCCTTCAAAAACTTATCCGTTGAATCAAATGGCAAAAATGGTTGATTTTATTGGTCAACATTATAATGTCAATATTTTATTCAATTATTTTCCGAAACAATTATCGCAAGCAAAAGAAGTATATAATCAATTATCTGATGAAACCAAATCGAAAGTTTATTTTGAATTGTTGGGTAATGATTTGCGCGAGTTTATTGCAATTGCAAACGAATGTGATGTGATTGTAGGAAATGATGGAGGAGCAATTAATATGTCCAAAGCTTTAGGGAAAAAATCATTTATTATTTTCTCTCCTTGGATTGATAAAAAAGTTTGGGCAACTTTCGAAGATGGAATTCATCACACAAGTGTTCATTTAAAAGATTATTTTCCTGAAAAACTTGGAGATTTAAACAATCGTCAAATAAAAAAACAAGTTGATGAATTTTATTTAATCTTTGACTTCGAGTTGTTTAAAGAAAAACTAGAATATTTCTTATCACCATTAATAAAATAAAAATAGAAATTTTGAGTTTCTATTTATAAAATTTGATTACTATAGAGAATGTCTACTAAAATTTCTGCTTTACTAATTACACTTAACGAAGAAAAAAACATCAAAAGATTTCTTGATGAGGCTAGTTATGCAGATGAAATAATTATTGTAGATTCATATAGTACAGACAAAACGGAAGAAATTGCATTCCAAAATCCAAAAGTAAAGTTTGTAAAACGCAAGTTTGATAATTTCACAAATCAACGAAATTATACACTTTCTTTGGCAAAAAATGATTGGGTCACTTTTTTTGATGCAGATGAAGGAATTTCTTTGGAGTTAAAAAAAGAAATTTTGACAATTGTTAATAATCAACCAAGGTTTGACGCTTATTTTGTTTATAGAAAATTCTTTTTCGAGAATAAGTTTATTAAATATTCGGGCATGCAAAGCGATAAAGCAATACGTCTTTTTAGAAAATCAAAATCTCAATATAAATCAGATAGAATGGTTCATGAGATTATAGAATGTAATGGTGAAGTTGGTTTTATGAAAAATAAATTAGATCACTATACTTTTGATAATGAACAAGAATATTTAGATAAACTTAATAGTTATTCACGTTTGCGAGCACAAGAACTTCGTCTTAGAAATTTGAAACCATCATTTTATCATTATACTATAAAGCCTGCTTATCGTTTTTTTAATTATTTCGTAATGAGACTTGGTTTTTTAGATGGAAAAGATGGTTATACAATCGCGAAACTACATGCAATTTCTGTTGCAAATCGTTATAAATATTTAGATGAAATTTATAGAAAAGAAAATCAAAACTTAGGTTAAATAAAGAAGTTTAAGATTTTATTATACATTTGTCATACATTAAAAATAGTATAATGAAAGCATATGTTTTTCCAGGACAAGGTGCTCAATTCTCTGGAATGGGTAAAGACTTGTACGAAAATTCTGAAATCGCAAAAGAATTATTTGATAAAGCAAACGAAATCTTAGGATTTGATATAAAATCAATTATGTTTGAAGGTTCTGCAGAAGACCTAAAACAAACAAAAGTTACACAACCAGCAGTTTTTTTACATTCTGTTATTTTAGCGAAAACTTTATCAGATTTTAAACCAGAAATGGTTGCAGGACATTCTTTAGGAGAAATTTCTGCTTTAGTTGCAAATGAAACGTTAGATTTTGAATCTGGATTAAAATTAGTGTACAAACGTGCTTTAGCAATGCAAGCTGCTTGTGAAGCTAATCCATCAACAATGGCTGCAATTTTAGGATTAGAAGACAAAATTGTTGAAGATGCTTGTGCAGAAATTGATGGAGTTGTAGTTGCTGCAAATTACAATTGTCCAGGTCAATTAGTGATTTCTGGAGAAATTGAAGCGGTTAACGTAGCATGTGAAAAATTGAAAGAATTAGGCGCAAAACGTGCTTTAGTTTTACCTGTTGGTGGAGCTTTTCATTCACCTTTAATGAAACCAGCGGAAGAAGAATTGGCAAAAGCCATTGAAGAAACAACATTCAATACGCCAATTTGTCCAGTATATCAAAATGTAAGTACAACTGCCGTTACAGATCCTGCAGAAATCAAGAAAAACTTGATTGCGCAATTAACTGCTCCTGTAAAATGGACGCAATCTGTACAAAATATGATTGCTGATGGTGCAACTGAATTTATTGAGGTTGGACCAGGAAACACTTTACAAGGTTTAGTAAAAAAAATAAACAGAGAAGTAACGACTTCTTCGGCACAAATCTAAACGAAATGAAAACATACCGTTCCAATGGAAAATTATTCCTTATCGGGGAATATATTGTAATTGATGGAGCGAAAGCATTTGCATTGCCCGCGAAATATGGGCAATGTTTGTTTGTAGAAAATTCATCAGAAACTGAGAATTTAATCACTTGGAAAGCGACGAAATTTGATAATTCTATTTGGTTTGAAACCGAAATTAGATTGAATGATTTAGAAATAATTTCTTCTACAAACGAGAAATTAAGTAAATCATTACAAAATATTTTAAAACAAGCTAAATCGTTAAATACTGATTTTTTCAATTCTAATAATAGTTATCAATGTTTAACAAAATTAGAATATCCTCAAGAATGGGGATTGGGTAGTAGCTCGACTTTGATTGATTTAATTAGTCAATGGATTGAAATAAATCCGTTTGAATTAAATAAATTGACCTTCAATACAAGTGGTTATGATATAGCTTGCGCACATCATCATCATCCGATTTTGTTTTCGAATAATCCTATTGAAGTTGAAGAATTGGAATTGAATTGGAATTTTAAAGATCAACTTTATTTTGTTTATCTTAATCAAAAGCAAGATACGCAAGCTGTTGTGGGAAATCATTACAAAAATAAACCAAAAGATTGGAAAATGATTCAGGATCTTTCTGATTTGGTTGTAAAAGCAACTAAAGTTGAGAGTTTAACTGATTTAGAAGCTATTTTAGATGAATATCAAGCACGATTAGGTGATTTTATGCAAATTCCGCAAGTCAAAGAATTGTATTTTTCTGATTATTTAGGAACTGTAAAAAGCCTCGGAGCTTGGGGCGGAGATTTTGTTTTAGTGACGTATAGAGAAGGAATGCACGATTATTTTAAAGAAAAAGGATATGAGATAATTATTCCATTTTCTGAAATGATAAAATAATAAAAAAACAGATTTGATTTCAAATCTGCTTTTTTGTTATTATTTTTTACCGATAATAGCTTTCAATTTCTTTTTTCGAGCTTGTTTTGTTTGAAATTTATGTTGAAATTCTTGTGTTTTATTCCACATTTCTTCAATCACTTCTTGTTCCAGTTTATTAATAAGTTTCGCATATTCTTTTCCCATAATTTCAATCATTTCTTTTTGAGGAGTTAGACGAGAAAAATTTTTAATTCGAATATCAAAACTCATTGAATTGTGAAAATTCATACGGTTTAAATCAACCAAATAAAATTCATATTGATTTTCACCAACTTGCTTAATTAAAGTATTTCCAGGAGAATGATCTAAAAATTCAATTCCAGCTTCATGCAAATCAAATGTGAATTTTGTGAATTGTTTCAAGATTTCGTTTCGATTTTCCCAAGTTGGAATTTCAACTAATTCACGATAAGTTAAATCAGCTTCAACTAATTCACAGAAATAGTAACTATTATTAAAACTTATAGGAGTTTTATTTTCTACAAATGCAATAGGATAAGGAGTTAGAAAACCTAATCTAATCAATTCTTTTGCATATTCATAAGAGCGTTCAGCTTTTGATTTTCTAAAAAATCTATAAACGAATTTGTTAACGATATTAGGTATTTTGAACGATTTTATTGTTGCAACTTTTTGATTCGCTAATATTACTTTTTTGATTGAATTACGATCACCTTTGGCTACATAATCAGTAATCGAATCATATCGATCAATAATATGCTCTATCTCTTGCGAAGTTGTGTTATAACTTGGGTTTACTACAATATTTTGACTCATTCTTTACAAATTACAAAGAGAAAATATATTAATTTCTTTTTCTATTTTACAATGCCAAAGATATGTTTATTTTTGTTGATATGAAGATTAATACGAGCTTAGTTTTATCGACCTATAATTGGCCAGCTGCTTTAGAACTGGTACTTAAAAGTATAGCGTCGCAAACTGTACTTCCACAAGAAGTGCTTATTGCTGATGATGGGTCGAAACAAGAAACAAAAAATCTAATCGATTCAATCAAAATGACTTTTCCAGTTCCAATTAAACATATTTGGCATGAGGATAATGGTAATCGAAAGGCAATAATTATGAATAAAGCGATAGCAGAGGCTTCTTCTGAATATATTATTAGCATCGATGGTGATGTGATTTTACATCCAAATTTTGTTCAAGATCATTTGATGATGGTGGAAAAGAATGTGTATTTATACGGATCTCGTGTTAATATTCAAGAAAATGCTTTGACGGAATTATTTGTATCTAAAAATGTAGATTTTAATTTCTTCTCTAAAGGAATTAAAAAACGTGGTAGAACACTTCATTTTCCTTTTTTAGCAAAAAATCAGAAGAAACATCCGAATTATTCTTCAAAAATGAGAGGATGTAATTTTTCATTTTGGAAATCAGATTTTATTAAAGTCAATGGATATAATGAAGAATTTACAGGATGGGGAAGAGAAGATTCGGAATTAGTTCTAAGAATGCATAATGCAGGAATAGAGGCTAAGCGATTAAAATTTGCAGGAATCGTTTATCATATATATCATAACGAACAAAGTAAATCTTTCTTGGATCGTAATGATAAGATTCAACAACAAACTATACATCAAAAATTAACTTTTGCCGAGAAAGGCATCAATCAATATATCTAAATGTTAGATTTAAGCATCGTAACGATAAATTTTAATACAAGTGACGCAACAATAGCATGTGTTAAAAGTATTATAGAGAAAACAACTTTATTATATTACGAAATTGTAATTATTGATAATGCATCTGAATCGGATGATTATCTGAATTTAGAAAAACAGGTTAAAAAACTTGATTTACCTAATGTTAAATTAGTACGAAGCAATATTAATACAGGTTTTGGAACCGGTAATATGATTGGTTATGCAGAAACGTCGCCAAGTAAATATGTTACATTTATTAATAATGATGTTGAGTTAATTGATGATTGTTTTCCTATTTTAAAATCTTATTTAGATAACAATTTAGATGTTGGTGTTGTTTCACCTCAATCAGTCAATGAACATTTAGATTTTGTTCCAACAATCGATCATTTTGCGTCATGGCAACGTGAGATTTTTACCAGAAAAGTTTTAGAAATTGTAAATTCTAAGAGATATCCAAAACGTAAAAAAGCTTATACAGAACCCGTAGTTGCCGATTTTATAGCAGGTTCATTTATGTTTGTTCGTCGCGAGGATTTTGATAAAGTTGGAGGATTTGATAAAAATATCTTTTTGTATTACGAGGAAACAGATTTATCTCGTCGAATGAAGGGAATTGGTCAAAAAACAGTTTTGATTTCGACAATACAGTATAAACACTATCATGGATTAAGTACAAAGAAATCTATTGCGATAAAATTAGAACAAAAATTATCACTAATTTATGTGGTAAAAAAACACCAAGGTTGGCTTGCTTCAAAAGTTTTATTGATCTATTTTGGAGTCAAATATTTCTTTTCAACTTTAATTAGTCCTAAGAAATGGACTTTACTTAAAGCTACTTTAAAAGGAATGCCGATGTCTTTATCCTTAAAATTTAAACAAAAAACAAAAGAAATATATATCAAGATGATTTGTGCATTTGCAACAAAAATGTGTTTTTTAGAATCTGTCGATTTCTAAATAGTTTATAATAATAAGAATTACTAGTGGTATCGAAAATTATTATGAAGTTTTGAATAAGACTTGAATATATTTTTGAAATTTGCACACGAATCAAAAAAGATATCTATTAAATTAGATTCACATCAAATTAAGTAAATAAATGTCTGATATTCACGAAATTGTAGAACAACTAAAAGAAGGTAAAACAATGTTATATCCAACAGATACTATATTAGGTATCGGATGTAGCGCAAAAAATGAGGAGGCTATTCAGAAGATATTCGATATTAAGAATAGACCATCTTCAAAATCTTTAATTATTTTGGTTGATTCTCCGAAAATGTTACAAGATATTGTAGAAGTTCCGGAGCTGGCTTGGGATTTAATGGATTTTAATGAAAAACCAATCACGATTATTTACGATAATCCGAAAGGTTTACCAAAATCTTTAATCGCTGAAGATAATACAATAGCTATTCGATTAACAGACGATTTATTATGTAAGAAAATTATTGGTCGTTTAAATGCACCAATCGTTTCTACATCTGCTAATTTATCTGGCGATCCATCACCAAAAGTGTTAAAAGAAGTAAGTTCTGCAATACAAGAAGGTGTTGATATCGTTTTAGAGGAATGTAAAACCTTTGAACCTCAGTTTACTGCATCTACTATAATTAAATTAGGGTTAGATAATGAAGTAAAAGTAATTAGAGAGTAGTTTTTTTAGTCAAATCTTTTACTTTTGCAAAATGAAAATCCAAGAAGCTGTAACATTACCATTATTTAATAACGTCTGCGAGGTTGCTGATCAAATTAATCAGGAAACTTATGTAGTTGGTGGTTTTGTACGCGATTATTTATTAGGAAGAGAACAAAAAAAAGATATTGATTTTGTAACTGTTGGCAATGGTATTTTGTTAGCAAAAGAATTGGCTAATAAATTAGGACATACATCACAAGTTTCAGTTTTTAAACGTTTTGGAACAGCAATGTTCAAATATAAAGACACAGATTTGGAGTTTGTAGGTGCGCGAAAAGAAAGTTATTCAGAAGACAGTCGAAAACCACATGTTGAAGACGGAACGTTGGAAGACGACCAAAAACGTCGTGATTTTACGATCAATACATTGGCAATTTCGATGAATAAAGAGAATTTTGGTGAATTAATTGATCCTTTTAATGGAGTTGAAGATTTGAATAATAAAATTATCAAAACACCATTAGAGCCGAATGTTACCTATTCTGATGATCCTTTACGCATGATGCGTGCGATTCGTTTTGCAGCTCAATTGGATTTTGAAATAGAAAAAAAATCTTTTCAGGCAATAATTGATAATGCAGAACGTATTAATATCGTATCTTTTGAACGCGTAATGGATGAGTTTCAGAAAATTATGATGACTGACAAACCTTCGGTCGGATTATTGTTGTTGGAACAATCAGGATTAATGCAACATATTTTACCAGAATTGGTTGCGTTAAAAGGAATCGAAGAGGTTGAAGGTCAGAAACATAAAGATAATTTTTATCATACGTTAGAAGTCGTTGATAATATTTCTGTCAACACAGATAATGTTTGGTTACGTTGGGCAGCGTTGTTGCATGATATTGGAAAAGCTGTAACAAAACGTTTTGATAAAAATGTAGGTTGGACATTTCATTCGCATGAATTTGTTGGATCAAAAATGGTATTAAAATTGTTCAGACGATTAAAATTACCATTAGGACCGCAAGTAAAATATGTTCAGAAGTTAGTCATGATGAGTTCTCGACCAATTGCTGTTGTAACAGACGATGCTACAGATTCGGCATTACGTAGATTATTGTTTGATGCTGGAGAAGATTTCGACGATTTAATTACGCTTTGCAAAGCTGATATTACAACAAAAAATGAACGTAAACAAAAACGTTTCAAACAAAATTTTGAAGTTGTAGAACAAAAAATAAAAGATGTTGAAGAACGTGATAAAGTACGTAATTTTCAACCACCAATTACAGGTGAACAAATAATGAAAATATTTGATATTCAGCCAGGAAAAGAGATTGGAATCTTAAAAAATGCCATCAAAGAAGCAATTTTAGAAGGCGAAGTAGAAAATAATTATAATTCTGCATTAGAATTTGTAATTAATATGGGAAAAGATTTAAATTTGGAACCGAAAAATATTTAGAAAGTGATATATAAAATTCGTGTATTCCTTGATGCAAAAGAGGATGTTTTTAGAGACATAGAAATTAAAGAGAAGCAAACATTATTCACATTGTACAAAGGTATTATTAGTGCTTTTAGTTTACAAGGTGAGGAGTTGGCATCGTTCTATGAAGTAGATGAAGATGGAAACCAAACAAAAGAAATTCCTTTAGAGGATATGTCTGATGATGGAACTGATGAAACAATGGCTGATTTTTATATCAAAGAAGCTTTTGCTAATCAAGGAGATCGTATGGCTTTTGTATATGATTTTATGGAAATGTGGACATTTGTGGCTGAATTAATTTCTGTAGAAGATAAACCAGCTGTTCTTAATTATCCATTAACGGTTTACCGTTTCGGTTCAATGCCTCTTAAAGCGCCTAAAAAAGACATGATGGTTGATTTAGACGATGAAGAAGATATTGATTTTGCAGAAGATGCTGAATTAAATGATTTACAAATCGACGAAGATTTAGACGTAGACGATTTATAAAAACTACAACTAATCAACTTATATATCAAAAAATCTGAATGGGAACATTCAGATTTTTTTTTGTGCTATATATCAATCATTTGATAATTATTTCATTTCCGCAACCAACCTTTTTTCCGTAACTTGCATCTACTGATAAAAGAAAGAATCTATGAAACAGCTACTGTTTTTATTATTAATTTTAACCAATTCGATGCTTATGGCTCAATCCCCAACGATTGATCAAAAGTGGAAAGAAATTGACCAACAAATGCAAAATGGTCAATTCAAATCAATCCAACCAAAAATTGATGAACTAAAAGCTTTATCAAGAAAGCAAAATAATCAACAAAGTTATCTGAAAGCTTTGTTTTATGAAGCAAAAATAAAAGTCGCAACTTCTGATGAAACAGATGATGTAAACTTCGTTTTTGATTTGTTTAAAAAGGATTTAGATGAAAAATCAATTGTAAATAATGCGATTGTTTATTCATATTTAGCTGAGTTATATCAATTGTATTACAACGAAAATCGTTGGAAAATCAATAGTCGTACAAATGTCGAAAATCAAGCTACAAATGATGTGAGATTTTGGACAGAAGATACTTTTAAGAAAACAATTAATGATTATTTTTCGAAATCAATTCAACCAAAAAATGAATTAATAAATGCAAAATCTCAAGATTATAAAATGATTTTGAATCTTGCTGAGGATAAGAAAAATGCGCAACAACAATTGGATTTAACGCCAACTTTGTATGATGTTTTAGCAAGAAATTATATCAATTATCTGAATGAGAATGATGAAAAAGATAAAGCAAATCAATTGCTTTCTGATTTAGTTGAGATTAATAAACAAAAGAATAACGAAAATGCTGTTTTGTACAATGAATTGATTTTAATTGATTCAAACCGCGGTTCGACTTCGGTTCAAGAAATTATTAAACAAAAAGAATCTTTAGCAACAAAATATCCAAAAGCCTGGTATTCGTCTTATGTGTATGCAACTTTAGCGACAGATTATTATGGTTTGCAAGAAGATAAATTGGCGAACGTAAATAAGATTTTTGAACTACAACAAAAAGTTGCGAAGCTTTATCCAAATTCGGAGGAATTAGAGAATATAAATAATTTAGTTTCGAAGATAAAATCGCAAGAATTAAGTGTACAAGCAGAGCGATATATTAATGAAAATCAGAATACACCAATTCAATTAACGCATAAAAATTTGTCGCAAGTTTTTGTGAGAATTTTCGCTTATAATGAAGGTTTTGATGGAAAAGATAAAGTACAAGCGTTAAATGTTTACAACGAAAATAAAATTGCAGAAGCTCAAAAATTTCTGAATAGTTTAAAGGTTGTTGATCAATATGCAATTGATGTTAAATCGTTTGAAGATTATCAAAATCATTCGACAATTGTTAAATTAAATCCACTAAAATCTGGTCGTTATATTGTCCTTTTTTCGAATAATTCTGAATTCAGAATCAACACAAAAGACGATATTGATTATTTAGATGTAATGGTTTCGAAATATGCGATAAATTCTTTAAATGATAAATTGTCGGTTGTGAATCGTGAAACTGGAAAACCAGAAAGTAATGTTGCGGTTGAGTTTTCTAATTTGACAAATTATAATAAAAAGGAAACAAAAACTTTAACATCGGATAAAGATGGAATAATAACAATTCCTTCGGGCTGGAGAAATCTTCAATATCGTGTGAAAGACGAACATACTATTTATTCAACGTATTACTACGATTATGATCGTGATGATGAAGATGATGATTCTTCTGTCAAGATTTTCACAGATCGTGCGATTTATCGTCCTGGACAAACGGTTTATTTCAAAGGAATTTATTATTTATCGAAAGATAAAACTCGAAATATCATTCCAAATTCTAAATTGACGATTGCTTTATATGATGTTAACAATAAAGAGCTTTCTAAAATAGATTTAACAACTAATGAATTTGGATCTGTAAATGGAAGTTTTATTTTGCCAAGTTCTGCTTTAACAGGTAACTTTTCGATCAGAGCTATTAATGAAGACGGTTATTATTCATTCAAAGTGGAAGAATATAAACGTCCAAAATTCAAAGTAGAAATAGAGAAAAATAAAGGTGTTTATAGTTTAAACGACAAGGTAAAAGTAGAAGGAAAGGCGATTGCTTTTTCTGGTGCTAATATCGATAATGCTAAAGTTTCGTATCGTGTTTATCGTCAAGAAATTTTTACATTTTGGCCTTGGTATCGCTCAATTCCAGCAGGTCGTGGAGAACGAGAAGAAATTACGTTTGGAGATACAACAACAGATGCGGAAGGAAAATTTAACTTTGAATTTGTAGCAAAACCAGCTTCGGAGAAAAAGAAAGATGAGGTAAGAACCTACAATTATTTTATTGAAGTAAATGCAACGGATATCAATGGAGAAACGCAATCAGAATCTTCTTCCGTAAAAGTTGGAGACACAAGAATATCGTTAAATATTGCTATTTCTGAGAAAGCTAAAGTAGATGATTTGAAAGCTTTCAAAATTGAAGTGAAAAACTTGAATGATGAAAAATTAGATGGAAAAGGACACGTCGAAATTTATTCGTTAAATGCACCAAAAGAAATAGTTCGTCGTCAAAAATTTACAACAGATTATAATATTTATTCGAAAGAAGAATTCAAAAAAATATTTCCAAATGAGCCTTATGGTGATGAAATTAATCCTAAAACATGGACAACTAATCAAAAGGTTTTCGAAAGTGATTTTGATACAAAAGTTTCAGATGAAATAAAATTCAATCAAGCGTCAAATTTAGAAGAAGGTTATTATGTCTTCAAAGGTTTTGTGATGGATGGAACTCAAAAAGTTGAGGTGGATAAATTGGTTTATGTTTCGAATGAAAAAAAAGCCAACGAAATCAAAACGCTTTTAGCAGTTTCGCCAAATCAATCAACTTATCAGCCAAAAGATGTTGCAAAAATTGAATTCAAATCGGGTTCTAAAAATACCTTTGTCTATTATGAAGTAGAGGCAAATCAAACAATTATTGAGAAAGGTTTCTTAGATTTGAGTAAGAAATCGGTTGTTGAAATTCCAATCAAAGAAGAATATCGTGGCGGAATTTATGTGAATTATGCGATGACGAAATTCAATGATGTGCAAACAGGAAGTCTTAATTTGGCAATTCCATTTACAAATAAACAACTGAAAGTGACGGCTGAAGTTTTACGTGATAAATTGACGCCAGGTGCAAAAGAAAAATGGCAACTAAAAATTGAAGGACCAAATAAAGACAAAGTTTCGGCTGAGGTTTTAGCAAGTATGTATGATGCTTCGTTGGATCAATTTGCGTCGAATTCTTTAGATTTTAATGTATATAATTTTACGAATTCAAGAAGAAATAATCCATTTAATCTCTATCAATTTTATTCAACAAATTCTTCACGCGCAATTTATTATCGTACAAATTATGATTTTTATGCAAGAGGATATGCAGGATTAGACCTTAATTTATTTGATTTTGGATTTAACCAATATCGTATGAATCGTAGGATGATGAAATCGGTAGCTGCGCCAAGTGCAAATGTAGAAAATGAGTTAGCGGGAAGTGTTGCAGGTATTCAAGTAGAAACTGCTGATGCTGAAGTTGCTTATGTAGCAAAATCTTCAAATTCAGGAGAAGCTCCAACTGTAATTAGAGGTAATGCTAATTACTATTTAGCAGATAATTCACTTGCACTTTATGTTATAGACGGAATCGTATATGATAAAATGCCAGAACTTAATCCAGATGATATTCAGTCTATGAATATATTGAAAGGAGGAGAAGCAACAGCTTTATATGGTGCAAGAGGAGCAAATGGAGTAGTGGTAATTACAACTAAAAAAGGAGCAAACGCAGCTTTAGATAATGTAAAAGCGCGTACAAATTTAAATGAAACAGCGTTCTTTTATCCAAATCTTAAAACAGATTCAAAAGGAAATGTAATTATAGAATTTACAACGCCAGAAAGTTTAACAGAGTGGAAATTCATGGCGATTGCGTATACACCAGACCTTAAAACAGGTTATTTAGAGCAAAATGTTCGCACCCAAAAAGACTTGATGGTTGTGCCAAATATGCCACGTTTTTTACGAGAAGGTGATCAAATTTCGGTTTCATCTAAGATTAATAATTTATCAGATAAAGTATTAAATGGTTCTGCGAAATTGATGTTGTTTGATGCGTTTACCAATCAACCAATTGATGCGCAATTCAAATTGATAAATGCAGTTCAGGATTTCTCTGTTGCGAAAGGAAGTTCGGATCAAGTGACGTGGACAATTGATGTTCCGAAAAATGTACAAGCGGTTGTTTATCGTGTGGTGGCTTCGGCTGGAGATTTTTCTGATGGAGAAGAATCGGCTTTACCAATTTTGACAAATCGCATGATGGTAACAGAAACGTTGCCGATTTATGTGAAAGAAGGTCAAAAGAAATCGTTCCAATTTGAGAATATGATGAACAATAAATTGACTTCTTTGGATAATTTCAAATTAACGTTTGAGATGACAACGAATCCGATTTGGTATGCGATTTTCTCGTTGCCTTATTTGCGCGAATATCCTTACGAATGTGCTGAGCAAGTGTTCTCGCGTTTATATGGAAATATGATTTCGGAGAAAGTGATTAATTCGAATCCAAAAATTAAAGCTGTTTTTGATGATTGGAACAAAAAAGGTGAATTGAAATCGAAATTACAATTGAACCAAGAATTGAAGAATATCATTTTAGAGGAAACGCCTTGGGTGAAAAATGCTGAAAGTGAAGAAGAGCAAATGAAACAAATAGCGGTTTTATTCCAATTGAATCAAATGCAAACGGAAATGAAATCGGCTTTCCAAAAATTATCTGATAAACAACTCTCAAATGGTGGTTTCGCTTGGTTTGATGGCGGTCGTCCAAACGAATATATCACAACACATATCGTTTCTGGTTTCGGAAATATGAAGAAAATGGATGTGAATTTCAAAGCGTTTGAAATAGATGTGAATCCATTAATCAAAAAAGCGATTCAGTTTATTGATGATGAGAATTTAAAACGTTTCAAAGAGTTCAAAAAAGATCAAAAATCATTCAAGGATGTTACGTATTCAGACGGTTTACATTATTTATATGCGCGTTCTTTCTTCTTAGAAGATTATCCGATGTCGAAAGAGTTGGAAGAAATGAAAACGGCGATGTTAAAGAATTTGAATGATACAAAATTGGATTTATCGTTGCAACAAAAAGCAATGGCTGCAATTGTGATGAATCGTTTCCAAATGCAGTCTGCTGCTAAAATTGTCGTGAATTCGATCAAAGAAAAAGCAGTAGAATCAGATGAAATGGGAATGTATTGGAAAGAAAATCAACCGGGTTGGTTTTGGTATCAAGCGCCTGTAGAAACACAATCGTTGTTAATTGAAGCGTTTGATGAAGTTACAAAAGACGAAAAATCAGTAGAAGAAATGAAAGTTTGGTTATTGAAAAATCGTCAAACAAATCAGTGGAATTCAACAAAAGCAACGACAAAAGCGGTTTATGCTTTAATGAATTTCGGTAAATCTTGGATAGATGCTGATAAAGGAATTGATGTAAAGATTGGAAACCAAAAATTTGATTTAGATAAAAATTCGCAAGCTGGTTCAGGTTATGTAAAAACTTCTTGGAACAAAGAAGAAATAAAACCTGAAATGGGTAAAGTTGAGGTTTCAAAAACTTCTCCAGGTGTTGCTTGGGGCGCAATGTATTGGCAATATTTTGAAGATTTGGATAAAATAAAATCTGCTGAAACAGGAATCAAGTTCAATAAGAAATTGTTTGTTAAATCGAATTCTGCAAATGGTCCAATTCTGAAAGAAATTACAACGTCAACGCCCATAAAAGTTGGTGATATTGTAACTGTTCGTTTAGAGATTTCGGTTGATCGTAACATGCAATTTGTACACATCAAAGATATGCGTGCAAGTGGTTTCGAGCCTGTGAATGCACTTTCTGGTTACAAATGGAAAGGAGAATTTGGTTATTACGAAAGCACGCGCGATGCAGCAACCAATTTCTTTTCGGATTATATGAGAAAAGGAACTTACGTTTTCGAATATGATTTGAAAGCGAATAATGCTGGTAATTTCTCAAACGGAATTACATCGATGCAGAATATGTATGCACCAGAATTGAGTGCGCAAAGCGAAGGAATTCGTGTTGAGATTAAATAATCAATTCAAATTAATAAATCTAAAAAGAGCTGAGAGTAATCTTAGCTCTTTTTTTTTGTTGTCTTGAATTCGTTTAAGGGTCTCATTACGTAAAACGTATCACGTTTAATTAACCGCAAAGAATAAAAGAGTGTTCGTATAGTTTAAAAAGTAATTAGCCTTGTCAAGGTTTTAAACCTTGACAAGGCTCGAGTTTCTGCTCTAGTGACAAAAAATTAAAAGCCTATTGCGTAAAGCTTAAAACGTTCAGTGTATCACGTATAATTTAAGATTTTATTTATCTTTAAAATCAAATAACATGAAATGAAGAAAAGACTTCTACTCAATATTGTACTCATTCCTTTTATCGGATTTGCGCAACTGCAAACCATTTTTCAATCTAAAATAGATTCGATTTACGAGAAGAATAAAAACGCTGTCGGAATTATTGTTCATGTTGAAGCACCAAAACAAAACATTTCGTGGAGTTATGCAAAAGGAGTTTCGGATATCAAAACGAATGAAGTTTTAAATTATCAACAACCAGTTTTAATCGCAAGTAATACCAAACCTTATGTAGCTGCTGCTATTTTAAGATTAGTAGAAAAAGGTCAAGTTACAATCAATCAACCAATCAAGAATTTATTGTCTAAGAAGACTCGTCAATTGTTCGAAAAAGATGGTTATGATTTGAATACGATAACAGTCAAACATTTATTGTCACACACTTCTGGGATACAAGATTATGTCGATGATGCGTATTTTGAATTAGTTAATCAAAGTCCCCAATATAAATGGACGAAGACGGAACAGATCAAACGTGCAATGGAAATTGGAAGTCCACAAAAAGTTGGAGAAAAGTTTAGTTATGGCGATATCAATTATTTGCTTTTAGCAGAAATTATTGAGCAAAAAACACATCAACCTTTTTATAAAGCAATTCGAGATTTGTTAAAGTATAAAGAATTAGGTTTGACAAAAACGTGGTTTATCGATTTGGAAAAATATCCACAACAAACGCTTCCGCTAGCTCATCAATACGCAGATAAATACAATTGGGATTCGTATGATCTGAATCCTTCTTGGGATTTGTACGGAGGTGGAGGAATAGGTTCGACGGCTAAAGAATCGGCGTTGTTTTTTCAGTATTTGTTTGAAGGGAAAATTATTCAGAATAAACAAATTTTGGATTCGATGTCAACATATGTTTTACCTTCGGATCAATCGAAATATTGTTTGGGAATTTATCATTTTGATATGGGATTCAATGCCTATTATCATGGTGGTTGGTGGGGAACAGATGTGATTTATTCGCCAGAAACTAATGCGACAATTACAGTTTTTATCTTGCAAAAAGGGTTTCAACATATCATTAATCCTTTTATTGGAAAAGAATTTCAGAAGTTGTTGATGAAGAAGAGTTAGAATTTTGAATAATTTTCTCATAAGATTTGACATTTTTTTAATTCATTCTAAGTATAAAACTTTCTAAATTTGAGGCATGAAAAAATCAATACTTAGTATATTTTCTGCAATTGTTTTAACGTTCTCAGTTACAGCAAATGCACAAGAAATCGAAGAACAAATCGTAATCGAAAATCGTGTAAATGATGCCAAACAACAAGATAAACCTTATGTTATCTTGATTTCGGTAGATGGTTTTCGTTATGATTATGCTCAAAAACATGAAGCTAAAAATCTATTAGCTTTGGCTAAAAATGGAGTGAAAGCTGACGCTATGTATCCGTCTTTTCCTTCGGTTACATTTCCAAATCACTACACAATTGTAACTGGTTTAACGCCTATTCATCATGGTTTGGTGGGAAATAATATGTTAGACAGAGAAGTTGGTGATCGTTATTCGTTGGGGAATAGAAATGCTGTTATCAATCCGAAATGGTACGGAGGAACGCCAATCTGGAACCTTGCAGAACAGAACAAAATGTTAGCTGCTTGTTACTATTGGCCAGGTTCGGAAGCGCCTATTAATGGTATGTTCCCAACGTATTCGTACAAGTATTCGGAAAAATCACCAATTGATTACCGTATTCAGCAAGTTGTAAATTGGTTGGAGTTACCAGCTGAAAAACGTCCACATTTAATTACGTTTTATTTTCCGGAAGTAGATCACGCAGGGCATTCTTTTGGTCCTGATGCACCTGAAACAAAGGAAGCTGTACAATTTGTAGATCAATCAATCAAGAAATTGAATGATGAGGTTGCAAAAACAGGTTTGAAAGTGAATTTTGTGTTTGTTTCTGATCATGGAATGACAAGAATTGATGATGAAAATCCATTGAAATTGCCAATTAAAATTGATGAATCAAAAGTACAAGTTGCTTCAAATGGTTCTTATGTAAGTCTTTTTGTAAAAGATAAAAATGATATCGAATCAATTTACAAAGAAATAAAAGCAGTTCAGAATAATACGTTCGAAGTGTATAAAACAACAAATGTCCCATCTAAATATCATTTTGATAAAAAGAATGATCGATACAATCGTATTGGAGATATTATTTTGATTGCACATGCTCCAAACTATTTCTCAAACAAAAATGCACCGAAAGGTTCGCATGGTTTTTATGTAAAAGAAACGCCAGAAATGAAAGCGACTTTTATGGCTTGGGGACCAAATATTAAGTCTGGTAAAGAGATTAAAGTTTTTCCAAATACAGAAATCTATCCAATGCTTGCGAAGATATTAGGTTTACCAATTCAAGAAAAAATTGATGGAACAAATCAATTAGCCAATAAAATTTTGGTGAAATAATTTAGATTTTACTCAAAATACAAAGCCAACTTATTAAGAGTTGGCTTTTTTTGTTATTGAATTTTCATTGACTTATAAGAATTCGTCATTTTGAATTTATTTTTTCTTAAAATTCAGATTTGATATAATAATAGCAAAAATAATAACGGCGATTCCTGTCCATTGTATTGCGAGTACTTGTTCATGTAAAAGCACAAAAGCCATGGTTACTGAAACGGGTAATTCTAACGAAGAAACAATACTTCCCAAACCTAATCCTGTGTGCGGAAAACCTTTGTTTAAAAGAATAGGAGGTAAGACAGTTCCGAAAATTGCCAACGGTAATCCCCAAGTATAAAAAATGCTAAAATTGAATGCATGAATTCCATTTACATCATTTGAAAAGTTGTTGTAAAAGCTCATTAAACCATCAAAGTAATAAGGTCCGATTTGGCTAAAAAACAAAAATAGAGACACAATAATAGAACCTCCAAAAAGCATCCACAAACTTTTTTTATAAGCTGGTAAATAATTGGCTAAACTATTCGATGTAAACATGGTAGCCGTAAAAGAACAAGCTGCTAAAAATCCCCAAAACAATCCTTTAGGATTTAACTCGACTTCTTGGTTGATTAAATTTGTTGCCAAAACAGTTCCAAATAATACCAAAACCATTGCAATTAATTTTTTGGCAGAAGGAAATTGTTTTCCCAAAATACTCTCAACCAAAATACTAATCCAAACCGTTTGCATCAACAATACAATTGCGATTGACACATTGATATATTGTACCGCTAGATAGTAAAATAAACTTGTGAAACCTAACGAAGTTCCAGCAAGAATCAACCTTTTTTTATCTTTTTGTTCAATCTTTGGTAAATCTTTTTTACTCATCATAAATAAGTTGATGATTCCCAAAATCAAAATTCCTAATACAAACTGAGAAGTTGTTACCTCGGCAGTCGTATAGCCTTGATCGTATGCAATTTTTACAAATGTTGCTAACATTCCGTAGAAGCTAGCGCCCATTGCAACGAACAAAACTCCCTTCAAAATACTTTTATTTTCCATAATTTTTTACGCAAAAAAACGGCCTGATTAAATTTAAAATCAAGCCGTGCAAGTTACTTTATTTTTTCTGACTAAAAAAGTCCGTTAATTTCTCCTTCTATTTTATTGAAAATGAATCCTAAATCTTCTTTATTTTCAACAAAATCTAAATTATCCACGTCGATTACCAACACTTTTCCTTCTTTATAATTCGAAATCCACTTGTCATATTTCTCGTTTAGACGATTCAAATAATCAATACTAATTGAATTTTCGTAATCGCGACCGCGTTTCTGAATTTGCGAAACCAATGTAGGAATTGAAGCTTTAAGATAAATCAATAAATCTGGTGCTTCTACAAAACTTGTCATCAAATTAAAAACACGCAAATAGTTGTTATAATCTCTTGTAGACAATAATCCCATATCGTTCAAGTTACTCGCAAAAATATGCGCATCTTCGTAAATTGTACGATCCTGAATAATGTCTTTTCCGCTTTCTCTAATCTCTTTTACTTGATTAAAACGGCTTCCTAAGAAATAAATCTGAAGATTGAACGCCCATTTTTCCATGTCGTTGTAAAAATCATCCAAATACGGATTCATTTCTACATCTTCAAACTGAGCTGTCCAGTTGTATTGTTTTGCTAAAAGGTTTGTTAGAGTAGTTTTACCTGCTCCAATATTTCCGGCTATGGCGATATGCATTTTCCAATTATTTTAACGTTTGCAAATATACTAAAGCTTAATTTTCAAAACAAAATCTAAGCTAGCGACTCATAGAAAAATCTTTTTTTAGAAAAAAATTATTCCGATTGATTTATGAATTTTTATTCAATTATAAATTAAAAATAAATAAGGATTAGTAATTAGTTTTAATTGATTAAATAGTTTATTATTAATTATTTGTACTTAAAATAGTATAAGTGTAAATTTTATTTTCGACCAAAGTATAAAGATTTTTTTCGCTAAACGCAAAACTTTTTACATTTTCTAAATCAATAAAAGTCGTCAAATTTTGATTGACAATATTTTTTGATATTAGCTTATTGTCATTTATATAGAAAATAACATCTTTATAAAAATAAAAAGGTTGCTGATTGGTGTCAAATTCAAAATTAGATTTGAAATTTCCATAATCATCGTAAACATAAATTGTTTTCTGACCTTTTAAATACACCAAATTTTTGTACACATGTATTTTATCGATTGATTGATCATTATACTTCAAATAAATTTGTTTTGATGTCAGAATTGGTTTTTGTAACTGATAATTATAGTAAACAATTTTATTCCCGATTAAATCATAAAACCAACAAAATTGCGTGTCAACAACTTTTAATGCAGCTGGCATAAAATCGTTTGATTTAATCTTTACAATATCCTGAATAGGATTCAAATCTTCATCTAAAATAGTGAGTTGATTAAAATTTGAATATACATAAGCTCGAAGTGGATTATTGACATCAACTGAAGTAATAATATTCTTGAGATCAATACTTTTGTTCTTTTTCGACTGAAATATTTTTTCAATTCTAGTATCTGAAATCAAATAAATCGAATTATTTAGATCAGTATCAATTGATTTGATTGTCCTATTTTCAATCAAAACTGAATCTTTTAACTCAAACTTTTGAGAAAAAACAGTGATAAATGCAGAAACAAAAATAATTGAAAAAATGGTTTTCATTTACTTGAAAATTACTTCATAACCAAATCTACAAATTGAGAGTAGGATTACCAAAATAAATATGTATCGAATAAATTTATTCCCTTTGTTGATGGCTAATTTTGCTCCAATAAAACCTCCTAAAGCGTTGCAAATAGCCATTGGTAAAGCTATTTTCCAGATAATTTGCCCTTTGATTAAAAACAAACAAATCGAACCAAAATTAGTTGCTAAATTGATCAGTTTTGCATTAGTATTAGCTTTCAAAAAATCCATACCAAGAAGTGTTACGAATCCCAAAATAAAGAAAGTTCCAGTTGCAGGACCAATAAAACCATCGTAAAAACCAACTGCAATACTCACAATACAACCATTGATAATCGCAATGTGGTAAGGAATTTTACGCTCGGTTGCTTGTCCAAAATCTTTCTTGAAAATAGTGTAAATGGCTAAAACAATCAAAATGATTAACAAAACAGGCTTCATAAAATCATTATTGATAACCGTTAACAATTGTGATCCTAAAAAAGCAGAAACAAATGCGCATATAGCCATAATCGTGAAAAGTTTCCAATCTATTTTTACCTTTTTTAGATATTGTGAAGTTGCTAAAGCTGTTCCACTAAATGCTGGAATTTTTAGCGTTCCGATTACTGTTGAAACAGGTAAATTAGGTAAAAAAGCAAGTGATAATGGCGTTTGTATTAATCCACCACCACCAACAATAGAGTCGATGAAGCCAGCGCAAAAAGCTGCCATGCATAAATAGAATAAAATCTCGATTTCCAAAACTGAAAAATTTTGGCAAATGTATAAGAGAAATAATAAATAATGAAGGAATTATTGAGAATAGTGACCAGAATACGGGCTACGATTCTATAAAACGTGACATTCGTGAAGCACTACTGTGGAAATACAACGACTTGATACGTGATGATTTCTATAGTTTTCCTGCCCTTCGTGAACAATTTCGAGATATAATATGTATCGAAAACGTGCAACAAAATAAGCCAAGTTTAAACTAACTTGGCTTTTTGTTAAATTCTCTTATGTAAAGGTAGTTTTTGTTCAAAATCAATCATAAACTCTGGATTCATTATGTTATCAAATAAATCTGATTGCATATTGTTTTTATATTTATAATTTTCTGAAATTCTGATAAACTCCATTTTAGATATTGAAGTTGCTTCATCAATAGTAACTCTTTGTAATCCGATATTAGGTGCTAAAATTTTAGTTGTTATAGGATAACCCAATAAAGAAACTTTATAAACAAACCCTAATTGATACATATAAGCCGCATAATAATATTCATTTTTATATTCATCATTAGAAATTTCAAATCTATTTTTGTCTAGTTTATTTAAAATTGAGTGTGCTTTATCCAAATAATTGCATGCATTTTTAAATCCTATAGCTGTATTAATCTTGCTTGATGAGTTTGAAGTGTTATATGTATAACTTTTGTCAGAATTATTTGATTTTACAACTAAAATAATAATAACTGCTATAAAAATAAGAATAAGTATAATCATAAATTGTTAATTAATTTGGTTAATTCTCTAAAAGCTTGATTAACTTTTAATTCTTTTTGCCATTCACTCCAATTATAATTTGGATGAAGTTGAAAAAAAATAAAAGCTTTATCAAATGCTTCCAAAATCGTTTCTTCAATTGATTTGTTACTTATGAATGAAAAATGAGTCTTTTTTCCAATCCATTGATGTTCTTTGAAATCAACAACAAAATTTTCATTTGCTTGATTAATAAATATTTTAAAAAGTGTGTCAATTTCAATTTCTAAAACAAAACCTCCAAATGAGTTAGGGTTTTTATGTAAAAAAAGCATAATTTAATATATTGTATAAATTATATAAGACAAGACAAAAACAAACGCAATTATTACAGATAAGCAACCACCTGGATTATTGCGTTCTATTGCATTATTATTTTTTTATTACTATTAACATATACAACACATGTTAGGACAACTCTTGGAGAAAAAAGTTGTGCAATTATTTGTTCTTTTGATGTTTTTATATATTTATCATCTATTGCTAATTCAGGTTCACCGAAATCTAGTTTGTATAATTGGTAGATAATAGGGTCCATTTTAGATACACTATCAATTTTTGACATTGATTTAGTCTCTTGGTCAAGATATTTAAATATTTTCATATCTCCATCTTTTATTAATTTTATAATAAAATCTTGATATTTAATGATAACAGGTTCGGCTGTTAAATCATATTCAGATTTTTGCCAAGAAATGAATTCGGTAGATAACATATAACGTATTTTTTCGTCATTCATATAGTTGCTTTTTTTTTGCTAATTTATTGATTCAATCCTTCGTGATTTTACGTAAAACCATAAAACGATAAAATTTAATATTGCAAACATAATTAAAAATACCCCAAATAAGTGTCCAATAGTAAAAAATAATCTGATGAATTTTAAAATGTGAATTCAGCAGATAAAAAATATCTTCAACTTATTGGTACTAAAATTCGTATAATACGAGAAGAATGTGGGCTTTCACAGTTTCAACTTGCTACCGAGTGCGATTTATCAAAAAATCAAATTGGGAGAATAGAACGTGCTGAGATTTCAACGTCAATCTTAACTTTAAAAAGAATTGCTGACGTTTTAGAAGTAAAAGTTGTTGATTTAATTACAGAGGCTTCTGTCTAGTATTGCTTTTATTATTGATAACCTTATCAGTTTCTTTTATAAAAACTATATCCTTTTTATATATCGTTCTCAAATTTACCCTAAAAACACGCACCCTACTATATAGATTCCTGTGGTTGTGTAGAATATTTTTTTGATATTCCCCCTATAAGTTTGCTTTGATAAAAATTGAATACAATTAGATTAAAATAGCTTTAATTTTTGTTAAATTCTATTTTAGGGTACGTTTTAGGTAACAAAAATGTAGAGTTTATTTATTATAAAATTGTATACCAAGGTTTTGTAATTTTATTTTGTGACCACGATGAGACTCGAACTCATACTGTCAGAACCGGAATCTGATATTCTATCCATTAAATTACGCAGCCAAAAGTTTTGCAAATATAGATAAATAGACTATTTGAGTTGAATATTTTGTCTAAAATTTCGGTGTTGGGTTGCGGTAAAATAATCTCTGAAAATTTGATTGATTTCTTCATTTATTTTTGAAGCTTTAATCCCAAGTTGTGGATAAATTTCAATGATAAATTGAGTGATTTTCTCAACAGTTTCTATTCCAAATGAATGAATTTCAGTTTCGATTTCTTCTGAAATAGGAGAATTATTTGTCAATAAATTTTCTATTGTTTTAGCAAATTCAATAGTTTTCGAAGTTGATTTAATAACGAAATTATCAAAATTAGTTTGTTTTTGGTATTGAATAATCTCTAAACTTTTTTCGATAAAATGTTCTGCCATTCCAAGATAATTTACCAATAAAGTTAAATCAGCAAAAATTCGGAAAGGTATTTTTTCGACCAAATCATCACTATAAAATTCATTATAAATAAAACTATAATCTTGATGAACGATTTCATTTTCTACTTCAAAACTATGAGAAGATGTAGCAACCATTCCCATTGATTTCCAAGTTGAAATTAATTTAACTTGAGATTTATTTAAAATAAATGACAAAAACTTTGGTTCACCATTTTTATCCAATTTCTCTTTTCCATCTTCGATTATTTTCGCATTTAATGTAAAATGAGTGAGGTAAGGAGCGCCAGTTGCATAATGCCACAAACCGTTTATGATATATTTATCTCCAACTTTTTCAGCAGTTCCACCAAGCATTCCGCTTCCACCAAAACACGTTTTTTGTGATGAAAATAAATTATAAACAATATCGGGTTTTAGATTTCGAGAAAAATAATTTGCTCCACTACAAAGCGTTATAAACCAACCTAAACTTCCGTCAATTTTAGCAACTGATTGAAGAATTTTTAATCCTTCAGAAAAATGTAAGCCAAGTCCATTGTATTGTTTCGGAACCCAAATATTCAACCAATTTTGAGTATAAATATGATCGAGAACTACTTGATTAAAGGATTCTTTATTCAATAATTCTTTTTGAAGTTTGGGAATATCAAGCATTATTTTCATTCAAAATTTTTCTCCAATTAAAATATCCAGAAATCGCCACACAGAATAAAATCAACGATAAAATAGCATATAAATACAAATCTTTGTGAATCATTAATGGAATTGAAATAATGTTACTAATATTCAACAAAATCCAATTTTCGAGTTTACGTTTTGCCATTAACCACATACCAGCCCATGCAAATGCGCTTACGATTGAATCCCAAATTGGAACGTCAGAATCGGTGATATGTGTAAGTGCTAAATAAAAAATAGTAAAACTACTTAAAACAATTCCTGTGACAACTCCCCATTCTTTTTTGTTGGTTATCGTAATTTCAATTTCGTGTTTTTGTTGTCCAAATTGCCAATATAACCAACCATAAATACTCATCACTAAATAATAAATATTAAGAGTGAACTCGGCATATAGCTTAGAATTGAACATAACGAAAAGCGATAATGTAATTCCTGCAATTCCAAATAAATAATTTTTTGGATTATTGAATCTCGCCAATACGACTTGAAAAATAGAAAATGTGACACCTAGCCATTCAAGCCAAGTTGTGTGTAAAATAATTTCCTTCATCATAATTTGTTTTGATGAGGAGATAGAAGTTATTGCTAACATCAATTCCTCCGCCAGCATTATCTGGATCAGGTATAGAACAAAATTGTTCTTGGGTATATTCTCAGCTTTTTAGCACCCCATTGAAAGACAAAGATGAAAAGTTTTGATGAGTTTTCCTAATTAATAATCAAAAAAGCTTTCTCAGTTCTGAGAAAGCTTTTTTGATTATTGTATTTTTTATATCAAACCAAATTGCTTGAAATGATGTGTAAAATGTTTTTTATGAAATATTTTCCAATCTTCGTATCCAATATCATTTAAAACAGGATTGACAATTTTAGCATCAGGATTTTCTGTGAAATATGAATTGAATTTATCAATTTCTTGTTCTAATTTTTCTATTGCAGCTTCTAAAGAATGGTAACGTAAATCTAGTAAACCTTCCATTCCATTTGCTTTTATCCCCTTTTGCATTTCATGATCAGATTCTAATAAAAAGGATTTGTATTGGGGTATTTGCTCTGCAGGAATTCGACAAGGTACTGTTAAACCTCCATTTGAAATTTTAGTGGTTACAATCAAATGTTCAACCATGTGTTGAGGTGTCATAATTCCCCATTCTGGCTGTTGATCTACTTTTAAACTTTTTAGTTTAGAAATAAGACTGGCTTTATCTTCAAAATTTAAAAACATATTTTTTCTGTGAAGTTAGTTAGTCGTATAATAATAATCAATAAAATTCAAGATTTATTTTGTTAATTGTTCAAGCCTTTTTATATAAGCGTCTACAAAATTCTGAATGAAACTTGTTGTGGTTATAGAGTTCTAATTGTCCAATCTTAATAACTTTAAGGGTATATCCTTCGGTTGTCATTTTAATTAAGTTCTTTGAAATCTTTCTAGAATTTGCTTCTTTTCATAGACTTCCCATAAAAGTCCAATTGTTTTTTGAGTTTAGTTATCTGATTTCATTTTAAGAAAGTTTATGTAAAAATTTTCAATGAATTAATTATCATTTTTAATGAATATCGTATAAGAAAAATGTAAATTA